>JAZLGA010000068.1:0-30256 GCA_045616045.1 Bacteroidales bacterium
ATTATTGAGAAATGCAAGTCGTTGCTAAGTTATTTATTAACAACGGCTTGTCATTTCTCAACAACCAAAAATCAAGAATAATCTGCGGAATTAAGGTATGAGACAGAAAAAAACAGCAATGATATTTAAGCCATTGGTCACATATAATATATGTGAAAATCAATCTTTTGCCTTCCCTCCAAATTCCATGAGGTAAGCTTTCAGGAATTCGTCAATTTGGCCATCCATCACCGCCTGCACGTTTGAGGTCTGATGGTTGGTGCGGTGGTCTTTCACGCGGCGGTCGTCGAAAACGTAACTGCGTATTTGCGACCCCCATTCGATCTTCATCTTGCCGGCTTCAATCTTGTTCTGTTCTTCCATGCGGTGACGCATTTCTCGGTCGTAGAGTTGCGATTTCAGGAGGCGCAAGGCGTTCTCCTTGTTTTTCGGCTGGTCGCGGGTCTCGGTGTTTTCGATGAGGATTTCCTCTTCTTCGCCCGTGTAAGGGTCCTTGTATTGGTAGCGCAGACGCACGCCCGATTCCACTTTGTTGACATTCTGTCCACCAGCACCGCCACTGCGGAATGTGTCCCATGAGAGACGCGACTGCTCCACTACGATCTCGACGGTGTCGTCGATGAGTGGGGTGACAAAAACTGAAGCGAAAGAAGTCATGCGCTTGCCCTGGGCATTATAAGGGCTAACACGCACCAGACGGTGCACACCGTTCTCGCCTTTGAGGTAGCCGTAAGCATAGTCACCTTCTATTTTCATTGTCACCGACTTGATGCCGGCATCGTCAGCCTCGAGAAGATCGCTGATGGTTACTTTGTATCCGTGGTTTTCGCCATAGCGCATATACATACGCATCAGCATCTGTGCCCAATCTTGAGCCTCTGTGCCACCCGCACCTGAGTTTATCTTCAACACACTACTCATCGGGTCGGCTTCCTCGCGCAACATGTTCTTGAACTCAAGGTTCTCGACTATTTCAAGGGTCTTGGCATACTGCTCGTCAACCTCTTGCTCCGAGGCTTCGCCTTCTTTGGCAAAATCGAATAGCACGGCAAGGTCATCGTAGGCAGTGGCAGCTTCCTTGTAGCCGTAAAGCCACGACTTGACCTCACGCATCTTTTTCATTACGACCTCGGCGGCCTTGGGGTCATTCCAAAATTGAGGGTCCTGGGTCTTCTCTTCTAATTCCTGTGCTTCTATGGTGCGACGGTCAACGTCAAAGATACCTCCTCAAGGCATCAATCCTCTTACACAAATCCTTTTGGGTTTCTAATGTTATCATCTTTTTTTTTTATTTAAGTAATGAAGATTTCAAGATTGGGATACAATATGTAATTCGGCAGCAAATTTAGTGTTTTTTTTGGGGAATGACGACAATTTGTTTGCCATTGTGTAATTGTTTCGGTATTTTACTGACTGTATGACAATTGTACAGACCAATCTGAAGTTGCATATAGAGACTGCCTATCATTTTATATAGCCTTTTTTTAATGTTTCTTTCATTATTTTTGTATATTTGCAACCTGATATGTTCCTTTTTTGGTATGAAGACATTTGGTTTTTGCAGTATATTATTTTCACTTTTGGCTTTCGTTAGCTTTGATGCTTTTGCCCAAAACAAAGAAGCACAATCCGATTTTAACCTTGATTCTATTGAGGCTGGCGACAGCATAAATGCCAATTACCCTGACAGTCTGGTGTTGGTTGAGGAAGAACGCTTCAACAGTCTCAATTCGGGTAAGGCCATAGTTGAGGATGCTGAAGTTACAATAATGTTCGATGCCCTTTCTGGTATTGAGTATTTTGGCAAAGACTATGTCATCACTGATCGTGACAAACTTAATGTTTATGGATATGACAAGGATTATGTTCCCGAATTTGGCGACAGCACATATATCCAATGCATTGACTGGTTGGCGCAGCAAACAACGATGCCGCTTACCTTCAACACGCATGTTAAGTCGTTCATTGAACTTTATGCGGTGCGCAAACGCGGCCTTACAAGCCGTATGCTTGGCTTGTCGTATGTCTATTTCCCTATGTTTGAGGAGATGCTCGACAAGTATAACCTTCCGTTGGAGTTGAAATATTTGGCAATGGTAGAGTCGGCACTTAATCCAACGGCTGGCTCGCGAGCAGGCGCCAAGGGATTGTGGCAGTTTATGTACCAGACAGGAAAAATATACAAACTCAATGTCACATCTCTTGTCGACGACCGTTTTGACCCCTTGAAGGAAACAGAAGCGGCTTGCCAATATTTGAGAGACATGTATGACTTGTACGGCGACTGGTTCCTTGTGCTGGCATCATACAACTGTGGTGCTGGCAATGTGAACAGGGCCATACAGAGAGCAGGTGGCGTCAAGAACTATTGGGCCATTTGGCCTTTCCTGCCAAAAGAGACCCGTGGCTATGTGCCCGCTTTCATCGCTGTGTGTTACGTAATGAACTTTTCCTCGATGCACAACATATATCCGCAAAACCCAGGGCTGCTTATGAATGGCACCGACACTGTAAGGGTGAGAGACTACTTGTCGTTTGAACAAGTCAACGAAAAGATAGGTGTTCCCATGGAAGACCTTAAATTCTTCAACCCACAATACATCAAAAATGTCATACCCGCAAATAGCGACAACACTTATGTCTTAAGATTGCCAAACCAGTATGTTGCAGAGTTCGTCAATAATGAAGACTCGATTTATGCTTATAAAACAAAGTCGGGACTTGACCAGGAGAAAATCGCCGAACAGGTAAAGAAAGTAAGTGACCGCACTGTCCATGTTGTCAGGAAAGGTGAAAGCCTTGGCAGTATAGCAAAACGCTACCGGACAACTATTTCGAACCTAAAACGATGGAATGGAATGAAAAAGGAAGTCATCCATCCTGGACAACGGCTTACCATCTATATTTCTGGCGCTCCTATGGCAGTGGCCGGCAACCCCAGACCTGTAATGCGCTCGGACGTGCAAAAGAAACATACCGTGGCCGCTGGAGAAACATTGTCGCTCATAGCAAAGAAATACAAATGTACTGTTACCGACATTAAAGAATGGAACAACCTGAAAAACACCAACATATTTGTCGGACAGAGACTGAAAGTTTATCCTCCAGCACCAGAGACGGATTCCTTGCAGTCGAAAATAAGTGGTGATTATGTGACCTACAAGGTCAAAAAAGGTGACACCCTTTGGGGAATAGCACAGAAATACGATGGCGTTTCAGTTGAGCAAATCAAGGAACTGAATAATCTTGGCGACAAAGGAGTGCAGGAAGGACAGATTCTGAAGATTCAGAAAGTCAAATGATTATATGTTGTCGTTATTTAACATGTATATTCAAAAACAAAACAGTTATGAGAATATTATCAATCCTATTATCGTTAATTGTCATAATTTCATTTTCTGCCTGTAGTGGCGAAAGCAAAGCTAAAAAAGAGCGTTCTGTTGGCGGAACAGCCGAGATTTTGGTTGTGAGCCAAACACTGGAACAATGGGAAGGCGAACAAGGTGACGCCATACGTGACTTTTTTACTCGCGAACAATATGGGCTGCCCCAAAGTGAGCCTTTGTATAAAGTGACACACATCAGCGTAAACAAGTTTTCTGACATGTTCAAGAAACATAAGTGCATACTTGTTATCGAAACAGACCAGGGACTGACAGCATCGAAAATTGAATCAGGTGCCGACATGTGGGCAGCACCACAGCGTTATATCAAGATAACTGCTTCAGACGCCGCTTCGTGGGTCTCCACTTTCGACAAGAACAAGGAAAAGATTAAAAGTATGTTCGACAAGACCGAACTCAGTCGTATTATGACTATACTTCGTCCAAGCACCAACACCGAGATCTACAAGATGCTTAACAACAAGTTTGGCATAAAAATGTCGGTTCCAGAAGGATTCTATGTTGCAAAGCAAGACAGTGATTTTGTGTGGTTGCGCAAAGAACTCGACAAGTCGGGAACGGGAATAATGATATATTCGGAAGAATATACCGACACTCTACAATTTAGTCTTGACAGTATTGTGGCCAAACGCGACATCATTACCAAGAAATATATTGCGGGCCCAACAGAAGGGTCGTTTATGACAACAGAAAAAGAATTTGTCCCACCTGTGACATGCGAGTCCTCAACATTCGAAGCCGGCTATGCTGCCGAAATGCGTGGAATGTGGTGCCTCGTTGGCGACTATATGGCTGGACCTTTTGTGTCATACACTTTTGTCAACGAGGTGACACACAAACTTATCACAGCCGAAGGTTATGTGTATGCCCCAAATCAGGACAAACGCAACCTTTTGCTCCAATTGCAGGCTATCATCTGCGACCTAAAGATTCAAGAGCAGAAGAAGGAGAAGTGACAATCGCCGCTTTCGGTATTCTTTTTTGACACAAGCCAATAGCCATTTCTTGCCACCGTGGCTAAACGCCCCATTAGCTTCTGAATATTGGGGAAAATAGTATGACAGTGTCATTGCTCTTGCTCTTGTGAACCTCTCTGACTAACAGTAGGGTTGACACTATTTGATGAGTTTTTTTAGTGCAGAATAAAAAGTAAATTATTTTACTTCTAATCCAAGTAAATTTCGTACCTTTGCAAAATATTTGTAACAGAAACACTGATGTACGCATACATTAATGGCAAGATAGCTGATAAAACACCCACCAGCGTTGTCTTAGATAACAATGGAATAGGATTTTTCCTTAATATAACACTAAACACATTCACTGCCATTGGAGAAAAGGAGGATGTGAAACTTTATGTCCATGAGCAAATCCTCGAAGACGCACATAACCTCTATGGTTTCTTTACTGCAAAAGAACGTGACATTTTCCAAATGCTCATCACAGTGTCGGGAGTAGGCTGTAATACAGCTCGTCTGATTCTTTCGTCGCTTACTGTCAATGAATTGTGTGCCGCCATAACGGAAGAAAATGCTCGAACCATCCAAAGCGTTAAGGGCATCGGCTCCAAAACGGCTCAGCGAATCACCATTGATTTGAAAGACAAAATCAGAAAATTTGAATTCGAAACGGAAAATAATGTTTTGCCCGAAAGCAATACAATTAAAAATGAAGCGTTATCTGCTTTGGCTATATTAGGTTTTAACAAGGCTGCTGCCGGAAAAGTCGTCGACAACCTGTTGAAACAAGGTGAACAGTCGGTTGAGACTCTCATCAAAGAAGCACTTAAAGTATTATAAGCACTATATTTGAGTACATGGTTAAGATATATAGAAACATATTCCTTTTATCGTTGCTTGCCGTAACATTGTTTGCACAGGCGGCTGTCAACAAGGCATATATTAGCCCATATCTGGAACGGCTCGCTTCAGAACCCGACACCAACAAAATCGTCTATCCCATCCCTAATGGTGAGTCAACACCTACCGAGGAATTGTACAACCAGTCTCCATTATACCTCAACAACCCATCGAATATTAAAAGGGAAATTATTTATGACCCAGTAACAGGACAATACACTTTGTACGACAAAGTGGGAGACATGCTCATAAAGACGCCTGTCACAATGAGCGCCTCTGAATATATGGAGTACCAAAACAAAAAAAACATAAACGATTATTGGCGCCAAAACAGAAGCCACAACACAGCAGCAGCCACCAACAAGTCCAACTCGATAATACCACCGTTGTATGTCAGGGGAAAAGCTTTTGAGACAATATTCGGCAGCAATACCATCGAAATACGTCCGCAAGGAACCATCGACCTTACTTTCGGCATCAAACACAACTTTCGCGACGACCAATCGATGAGCGACAGGCAGAAAAACGTTACCAATTTTGACTTTGACCAGAACATTAAGTTCAATGTCATCGCCAAGATAGGTGACAAGATTAATTTCAACATCAACCAGAACACCAAAGCCACCTTCAACTATGAGAACAAGATGGCCCTAAAATATGAAGGCAAGGAGGACGAGATAATACAGCTTCTCGAAGCAGGAAATGTGAGCTTCCCTCTCAACAGCACACTTATCACCGGCAGTCAGCAACTGTTTGGTATAAAAACGAAATTGAAATTCGGCAAAACCTCAATTTCAGCGATAGTCTCTTTTCAGGAGAGCGAGTCTTCTAACATTACGGTACAGGGAGGCGCACAAACAAACGAGTTTGGCCTTAGTTGCCTCGACTATGAAGAAAACAGACACTTCTTCCTATCGCAATATTTCCGTGACCATTATGAGGAAGCCCTTTCCGAACTGCCAATGGTGGCCTCGAATGTCAATATTACCAAGATAGAGGTGTGGGTGACCAACACTAACTCTACAACACAGAATACACGTAACATCCTGGCACTTGCCGACTTGGGCGAAGCAAAGGACGAGTGGATATATTGCCAACAAGTCTCGCCTGCGCTAAGTTCGGTCCTGTATCCGCGCAATTCGGCAAACTCGCTTTTGAACAATATCGATACGTTTCAGATACGCAACATAAGCACTGTCACAAACTATATGACTGGCGACCCCTTGCACCAGGGACAGATGGGATATATGGTCTCGGGCCGCGACTTTGAAAAAATCGAAAATGCTCGTCGACTCACCTCCACAGAGTATTCGCTTAACTCTAAACTGGGTTTCATATCTCTCAACACGACTCTTAATTCGAACCAGTCGTTAGCTGTGGCTTACCAATATACCATTGTTGGCAGTGACGAAGTTTATCAGGTTGGAGAGTTCTCCGACCAAGGTGTTAATGCCCCTAATGTATTGGTGGCCAAGTTGCTGCGAGGTACTACCGTGAATACCCATACGCCTATTTGGGACCTGATGATGAAAAATGTTTACAACATTCGCGCATATCAGGTAAGCTCATCAGACTTTGTGCTTAACATTTTCTATAATGGCAATTCAAACAGCACTCCAATGGGGTACTTCACCGAAGGACCCGACGATGTGAAGGGTGTTTCTTTGCTTCACCTCATGGGATTGGACAACCTTACACAACAGAACAATCCGATAGCTGGAGGCGATGGTGTGTTCGACTTCCTGGACCAAGCCTCAACATCTGGAGGAACTATCAACTCGGCCAATGGACGTATCTATTTCCCTGTGTTGGAGCCTTTTGGAAGCCATGTCAGGAAAAATGTGTTCCCAGATAATCCAGAGTTGGCAAACAAATATGCCTTCGACTCATTATATACTACAACAAAAACCAATGCAGAACAGTATTCCGAGAAAAATCGTTTCTCGCTGAACGGCTATTATTCTTCGCAGTCGGGAAGCGAAATCAGCCTTAATGCCATGAATGTGGCGCAAGGCTCAGTAACCGTTACAGCAGGCGGCGTACAGTTGACAGAAAATGTTGACTATACTGTGGATTATACACTGGGACGCGTCACCATCATCAACGAAGGCATTCTGAGCTCCGGTACCCCCATCAACATATCACTGGAGGCTAACTCGGGTTTTACCTCCATGCGTAAGACATTCCTCGGTGCCAGGGTTGAACATGAATTCAACCCCGATTTCCGTTTGGGCGGAACTGTGCTATATCTTGGCGAACGCTCATATACTCAGAAGATTCACTATGGCGAGGAAGCCATCTCAAATACAATTTATGGTGCCGACTTCAGCTATCACACCGAAGCAAGGTGGCTGACAAACATAATCGACAAACTGCCTGGTATAAGCACAAAGGCCCCATCGAGAATTAAAATTGATGGCGAATTCGCCCATTTCATACCAGGACTGTCGCATTCGGCCAGCGAGAAGGGAACTTCATACCTTGACGACTTTGAAGGTGCAAAATCAACGATTGACCTGCGCCTGCCTATGACATGGAAACTTGCAAGTGTGCCCCAAAACCAACCAGACCTCTTTCCCGAAGGTTCACCCAATACAGGTATTGACTATGGTAAGAACCGTGCCAAACTGGCTTGGTACAATATTGACCATAGTGTGTTTTATGACCGTTACGGAAATTTACGCCCAGCCAACGTGACAGCTAACGAATTGTCGAAAAATACTGTACGACAAGTGCTTGAGACCGAAATCTTCCCGACAAAGGACATCGCTTCAGGGACACCAACCAATATTTCAGTGCTCAACTTGGCATACTATCCACAAGAACGCGGCCCCTACAACTATGATGTCGCTCCAAGCTCTATTTCGTCGGGTGTTAATGAAGAAGGCTTCCTTAACAATCCACAGAGCCGGTGGGCCGGTATTATGCGAAAGATGGAATCTACCGACTTTGAAGCCACCAACATCGAGTATATCGAGTTTTGGCTGATGGACCCTTTTGCTGACGAAGAATATGCTAATAATCCAGGAAAACTCTACATCAACTTGGGCGACATCTCTGAAGATGTCTTGCGCGATGGACGCAAATTCTATGAAAACGGACTCCCTACAGATGAAGAAGTCGTCAATGTCGATACTACCATTTGGGGACGTGTCCCCACATTGCAGGACATCGTCGGCTCGTTTAGCAATGTCAGCGGGTCAAGACAGTATCAGGACTTGGGCTTTGACGGATTGAACGATGACGATGAACGTTCGTTCTTTGATGAAAACCCAAACGTGGCCAAGAATTATCCATACCTTCAGATGATTAGAAACACATTTGGAGAAAACTCTGATGCATATCGAAAAGCGTTCAACGACCCGTCTTCAGACAATTATCATCATTTCCGTGGCTCGGACTATGATGCTGATGAGAAATATGAAAGCATTCTCGAACGTTACAAAAATTATAATGGACCTCAAGGCAACTCTCCATCAGAATCACAATGGATAGAGTCATACTCGACAAGCAACACTACCTTGCCCGATAATGAGGATATAAACGACGACAACACCTTGAGTGAGTCTGAACGCTATTATCAATATGAAATTAGTCTTGACCCCAATAATATGGTGGTTGGAAAGAATCATATCTCCGATATATTTGAAGCATCAAACATAGCCTTGGCAAATGGCGAGGTGGGCTCCGTGAAATGGTATCAGTTCCGTATCCCAATCAAACAGCCAGACCGTGTCATAGGTAGTATAGAAGACTATTCTTCAATACGTTTTATGCGTATGTTTTTGAGAGATTTCAACATGCCCGTTGTCTTGCGTTTTGCAACCCTTAACCTGGTGCGTGGCGAATGGAGCCAATATTCTCAAAGTCTTCTCGCCCCTGGCGAATATCAACCTACCGACGCGTCAAATGAAACCACTTTCGACATCTCTGCTGTCAATCTTGAAGAAAACGGACGTCGTTCACCTGTGCCTTATGTCTTGCCACCTGATATCGACCAAGAGGTCCTTATCGGCATGACTGCTACAACAAAGCTCAATGAACAGTCCCTCCAAATGACCGTAAACAACCTCGGTGATGGTGATTCCAGGGCAATATACAAGACCACAAGTTTCGATTTCAGGCAATATAAATATCTTAAGATGTTTGTCCACGCTGAGGCCGCCAACGAAGACCAGCCTCTTAACAACAAAGACCTGACGGTGTTTATGAGATTAGGTACTGACTTTACCGAGAACTACTATGAGTATGAGATTCCCCTGAAAATGACGCCGTGGTACACCGCATACACCAACAGAGGAGAAATATGGCCCGAAATAAACAATTTCAACATACTTTTAGAAGACCTTGTTACCGTTAAAAACAACAGAAACTCGGCAATGCAGAATCCCAACAGCACTGTCCAACTCAACAAGATATATTCTGAAGTGGTGCCAAAAGGCAGTGTCGATGGTGTTAATTATTACCATACCATAAAGGTTATAGGTAATCCTAGCATAAGCAATGTGGAAGCCATGATGATAGGTGTGCGCAACCCTCGTCGTCAAGGTAATGCCGATGATGATGGACAAGAAAAAAGTGCCATCATTTGGGTCAACGAAATGCGCCTAACAGAGCTGAGTAGCAAAGGCGGTTTCGCAGGAACAGGACGTATGGAAGCCACTCTGGCCGACTTGGGTCGCGTTGTGGTATCTGGCTCTTATAGCTCGGCCGGATTCGGTGCTCTCGACAGCGATGTCTTAAGCAACAAATTTGAGGCATCGTCAGCATTTTCTGTCGCAACAGATCTTGAATTGGGCAAGTTCTTCGAAAAAACCGGCCTCAGAATACCCATGCACTTTGATTATGGCTTCAATAAAATTACGCCGTTATATAACCCATACGAGCCAGACATCAAACTAAAGGAAACCCTCTCGTTGTTTGAAACAAAGAGGGAAAAAGACTCTTTGGTCTCTATTATTCATGACTTTACGCAATACAAGAACATTAACTTTATGAATGTCAGGAAGGAACGTGTGGTAAAGAAGAAAACTGCAACCGAACCTGATGAAAAAGGCAAGAAGGAAGACCCAAGAAGTCCAAACAGGGCGATGAGCAGCCAATCACAAATCCCCAAAGTGCACATTTACGATTTGGAAAACTTCAGTCTTTCATTCTCATATAGTGAGACAAACAAGGAAAATACTGACATACAATATTATACTCTCAAAAACTATAGAGGTATTTTCGCATACAATTATGCTGGTAATCCTAAAAACGTTGCTCCTTTTGCAAAAAAGAAATGGGCATCAAACAAATGGCTCCAACTCATAAAAGACTTCAATTTCTACTATCTGCCAAAGAGCATGTCGTTTAATACCGAGATGTACCGTAACTATTCCGAAAAGATGCTTCGCAACAAGACTGTAGGACTCATCATAATGAATCCAATGTATTCCAAGGAATGGAATTGGTCTCGCGACTATCAGTTGCGGTTTGACCTTACCAGGTCACTATCTTTGGAATATTCGGCAAAGGCACAGGCATATATATATGAACCCGCAGGAAATCCTGACAAGGGAAGTGAAGAGTATAAGCTGAACCGTGATACTATAAAAAGGGAACTCCTGCATTTTGGATCAATGTCAAAGTTCAACCAAAATGTAAATGTAAGTTACACATTGCCAATAAACAAGATCCCGCTCTTTAGTTGGATAAATGCCAATGCCAACTATCAAGGCTCGTATTATTGGACCGCCTCAGCCCATTCGATGCAGAATCGTTTGGGTAATACGATTGAGAACTCGGGTACTATGCAAGGCAGTGCCAACCTTGACTTTACAAAATTATATAATAAGGTGCCTTATCTCAAAAAGATAAACACCCCTTCGCGCACTAAACCAGGTAGGATAGATGATAAAAAAGACCGTGACACAAAGAATGATACAATATCAGGTAAGAAACGTCATAAAAATTCGGATTCCAATTTTGGCAAAGCCTTAGGAGACAACGCCCTTAGATTTTTAATGATGTTGAAACGCGTTTCTGTCAACTACTCATACAGTTATGGCCAACGACTTCCTGGATTTATGCAAGAAGCCCAATATCTTGGGATGAATGGCAAGACGGCCGCTCCTGGGTTCGGATTTGTCATGGGTGGACCTTCTGATATCTACACAAGAGCAGTCGAGAACCAGTGGCTGTCATTAGACTCAATACTTAGCGAACCTTACACGCGCCGAAGCTCCACTACCTTGACAGCACGTGCCAATGTTGAACCCATTATGGGGCTGAAAATTGACGTCTCGGCAAACAGGACATTCTCCGACAACTTGCAACAATATTTCCGAGCCAATCAGTATGGCGAATTTAATATCTATACACCTACTGAGAACGGAAACTTCAGTATGAGTTATTTCATGTGGAAAACAGCCTTTACCAAGACAAACAATAACGATGCCAAAGAACAGTCTGTCTTGTTTGACAATATGCTTAAATATCGCTCCACCATCGCAAACAGGCTGGCTGAATCCAACAGCCAATGGAACGAAGCCCAGCAAGGCTATGTTTATGATAGCATAAACGGCGAATTTTATCCTAATGGTTATGGAGCATCAGCCCCGGAAGTGCTGATGTATTCGTTCGTGGCAGCCTATTCAGGCATGTCTCCTGAAAAGTTAAGACTTAATCCGTTCCCGAAGATTCCTTTGCCAAACTGGACAGTGACATATAACGGCCTGACCAACATACCAGCATTGTCTAAAGTGTTCAAGACAATAAGTCTTATGCATACGTATCGCTCAAGTTATTCTATAAGCTCATGGGCTACAAATGTGTATTACGACAGCCAAAACACAGTCCAGAAATTCGAGTCGTCCGATTATATCATACCGCGTTACGATATATCGCAAATGGTGTTGACCGAGCAGTTCTCGCCACTTGTTGGCGTTGACTTGGGATTCCAAAATTCACTTACGGCCAATTTCCAATACAAGAAATCCCGTACCCTTACCCTTAGTTTCACCAACAACCAACTAACAGAAGTTAATGGCCGAGAGATTGTGATAGGTGCCGGATACAGGTTCAAAGACCTTTCTTTCTCTATAAAGTCATTGACCAGCAATCATAATGGCAATGTCAAAAATGTCAAGAACGACCTTCTTATTAAGGTTGACCTTGGCTTCCGTAGAGACAAGACCGTTTTGCGTCGCATCGACGAACGCAATAGCCAAGTTTCAGCAGGACAAAATAAGGTAAATATTTATGTGACAGCAGACTATACATTTAGTCAAAACATCAGTGCCCAAGTGTTCTTTAAACGTGATATGACCGACCCGTTCATAGAGACATCGTTCAAGACATCAACCACTTTTGCGGGTGTGACTTTGCGTTTGACACTTATGTAATAAAAAAATAACGTAAAAATTAAAATCTCACAATAATAATCGTATCTTTGACCCCGAAAAGTAAACATCAAATTAAAAACATAACAAGATGAATATTCCATCAAACTTAAAGTACACAAACGATGACGAATGGATTCGCATTGAAGACGAGTTCGCTTATGTAGGCATTACTGATTACGCACAGCACGAGTTGGGCGACATCACTTTCGTTGATGTTGATCCTGATATGGTTGGTGACACACTCGAAGCAGAAGAAGTGTTTGGTACAATTGAGGCTGTTAAGACCTCTGCCGACCTTTTGATGCCTGTTGCTGCCGAAGTTGTTGAAGTTAACGAGAACCTCGTAGATGATGCTTCTCTCGTAAATAGCGACCCATACGGCAAAGGTTGGATTATCAAGGTTAAAATGAGCGGTGCCGCTGACAACCTGCTTGATGCAGCAGCTTACGAAGCTAAAATAAGCAAATAATCCATACCCATTGGTAAAATTTACTCAAGGTCTTTACCCGGGAGCCTTTAGCGGAATATTGATACTTATTCTGACTGGCCTTCCGGGCTTTTGTTTCAAACATAGTGGAATGCAATCTTTGCCTGGCATGGACAAGGTGGTGCATTTTGCCACATTCGCGCTATTCGGATTCGCCGCATTGTGGGGTTTTAGGGCAAAACATGCAAAATATGATTCGAACAAGCTCCTTAAAACAGCACTCTTTATGGTGGCCATTGGCGTTTTTTATGGCGCCATGACAGAACTGATGCAGCATTTTTGGATAGAAGGACGCTATGGCAGCCTGTGGGACCTGATGGCCGATTCATTTGGAACTGTCTTTGGTACAATAATTTATGTGTTTACTAAAAAAAATAGAGAGAAAAATAAACAAAATAGTGGTCGCATAAAAAAATAATTGCTATTTTTGTAACCAAATATAAAGTAGTAAGAATTAAAAACATAATAAAATGGAAGAGAAAAAATCACCAAAAGCCAATCTCGAAAACAAAAAACTTATGTTTACACAGATAGGTCTTATAATAAGCCTTGCCATAACTTGGGCAGCTTTTGAATATAAGAGCTATAACAAACGTGAGCTTTCTTTCGATGTCCGCAATACCGAGGTCGTTGAAGAGGAGATGGTCGAGATAACAAAACAAGAACAGAAGCCACAACCTGTTGAGGCACCCAAACAAACAACACAAATCCAAGTTGTTACCGATGATGTTGAAGTTGAAGACAATCTTGATATTAATGCTGAGGTTGACCAACAAGAGGTTATAGAAGAGTATGTCGCTCCTGAAGTCGTAGAAGAAGAAATCGTGGAACAAGAGGTGTTCGTCATTGTTGAGGAAATGCCTGATTTCCCAGGTGGTGTTGGAAAACTGAGCGAATTCCTTGCAAAAAACATTAAATATCCTCAGATGGCTCGCGAAAGCGGTATCCAAGGTCGTGTGTTTATCAACTTCGTTGTCGAACCCGACGGTCGTGTCTCGAACGTTAAGGTTATACGTGGTATTGGTGGCGGTTGTGACGAAGAGGCTGTACGCGTTGTTAAGAGCATGCCTAAATGGAAACCTGGCAAGCAACGTGGTAAGGCAGTACGTGTTTCATACAACTTGCCTGTTAACTTCAAACTGCAATAACAATACCGTTTGTAGATAAACTATAAAAAGAGCCTTAACCAAGGCTCTTTTTTTGTGTGTAAAGTTTTTGACCTTATAAATGACAATGTGCTTTTTTAGATGGCAAGGTCGGCAATGCTCATTCTGGCTGCATCAATCAAGTCGCTTGGCTTTATTTTGAATTGAAGTCCACGTATTCCCGCACTTACATAAATGTATTCATACAACTCACAGGTATTGTGTATGAATGTTGGAAATGTTTTCTTCATGCCTATTGGCGAACAACCGCCTCGAATGTAGCCAGTAAGAGGGAGAAGGCTTTTCATGGGTATGAGGTCACAACTTTTGTTGCCAGTGGCTTTGGCTGTCTTTTTTAAGTCAATCTCGCTATTCCCCGGTACAACGCACACGAAATGGCCGGTTCGGTCTCCTTTTAGAACCAAAGTCTTGAAAACCCGGTTTATGTCTTCTCCGAGCTGTTCGGCAATGTGTTGTGCGCATAGGTTATTTTCGTCAACAGTGTATGGGATGAGTTCGTAGCATACCTCTTTCTGGTCAAGAATCCGGCATGCGTTTGTCTTGTTGATTTTGTTGTTGGACATAATTAGTTCGGTTAGTCTGTCTTTTTTTGTGGCACAAAATTACACTTTTCGTTTGATTTTTGCCAAGATATGGAAGAATAGCTTTTCGTTAAAATTGCAGCAGGAAATACAAAAGACATTTTTTGTTTGTTTTGTAGTGTTTTTTTTCATTGTTTTGCATTGTGAAAAGAGAAAACTGCGATATTATGGAATTTACTACATTAAAGATACAACTTGGTGAGAGCGTAGCATGGATTAACCTTAACCGTCCAGAGGCACGCAACGCTATGAACGAGGTCATGATTAACGAGTTGACAGAGGCATTCGGTTGGTTGGACTATCGTGAAGATGTCCGCGTCATCATGATTAAAGGCAATGGACCATCTTTTTGTGCTGGTGCCGACTTGTCGTATATGCGCGAAATAGCGGGCAAGGGTTATGAAGCCAATTATGAGGATGCCGAGAGACTGTCAAGACTTTTCAGGTCAATATACTTTTCCGGCAAGGTTGTAGTGTGCGCCGTTCATGGTGCTTGCATGGGTGGTGCCAATGGTATTGTCTCGGCTTCTGACATAGTCATTGCTCACAGGAATGCTTTTTTTGCCTTCCCTGAGGTCTTGTCAGGTTTGATACCTGCAACGATTTCTCCCTTTGTGGTTCAGCGCTGTGGTATGTCGGCAACGCGCGAATTGATGCTTACGGGGCGTCGATTCACTGCTGACGAGGCAAAGGAAATTGGACTTGTAAATGTTGTGTCTGATGACGTTGCTTCTACCGAAAATGATTATATTCAGCAACTTATGAAAGCTGCTCCTGGAGCAATAACCTCTTGCAAGTGTTTGTTGCAAAATGTTTCAGGTATGGACAATCCTGATGCTCCTGTTTTTTCTCTCACCTCTGAGATGATAGCCTCAAGCCGTGCTTCAGAAGAGGCTCAGGAGGGGGCAACGGCTTTTTTGGAGAAACGCAAACCCAAGTGGGTTGATTGAAAAGGCAAATCAGCCAAATTGATATAAAAAAGCAGAATGGAGCCATTCTGCTTTTGCTTTATTGTTGGATGGGTAAATATAATTAGCCTATCTTTTCCTTTATTATATCCATTGCCTTTTGTAGGCCATCAGCGTTTCTGCCGCCTGCCACACAGAGTGTTTTTTGCCCGCCACCACCGCCTTGTATCTCTTTTGCGGCTTCACGCACAATCTTTGTTGCGTCAATGCCTTTGCTGTCGGCATAAGATTCGGGCAAAAGGAGGCATAGTGAAGGCTTGCCTTCGCATAATGAACCTATAACGGCAATGGAGTCGCCATTTATTTGTTTCATGTGTGTTGCTATGTTGCGCAGCATGTCGCCGTTGCACTCTAAAATGACATTGATACAAGGTCTCCCATTTTGTTTGATGGCATTTTCTATGAGTTTCTCGGCAATATTGCGTGCTTGGATATTGACAAGGCGTTCAACTTCTTTTTTGAGGCTTTGGTTTTGTTCGCAGAGGTTTTCGATGCTCTTCACTACGTCGGCTGGCGATTTGACAACCTCCTTTATCCTGTTGACTTGTTCGACGTATGAGTTGACATAGTTCTCGGCATCTTTGCCTGTGACAGCTTCGATACGTCTTATCCCTGCTGCTATGGCACCTTCGCTCACTATCTTAAAGAACCCGATGTTCCCGGTTGCCGAAGTGTGTGTGCCTCCGCAAAGTTCCATTGAGAAGTTTTTGTCGAAGGTGACGACACGAACCTTGTTGCCATATTTCTCGCCGAAGAGTGCTGTGGCTCCCATAGCTTTTGCTTCTTCAATGGGTATGTCGCATAGAGTGGTGTTCTTTATGTTTTCGCGAATCTTCTCATTAACCAGGTTCTCGACGGCTTTAATTTCTTCGTTGCTCATTTTTGCGAAATGGCAAAAGTCGAAACGAAGTCGGCCATCATCGACCAATGAGCCTTTTTGTTCCACATGGCAGCCAAGCACTTGTCTCAAAGCGGCGTGCATCAAGTGTGTGGCGCTATGGTTGTTGGCTATGCGTTGGCGACGTGATTCGTCAATGCTGGCTGTGAATGTCGCTTCAGGATATTGTGGGAGTTGCTCGCAGATGTGTATGGTCAGGTCGTTTTCCTTTACAGTATTGGTTATTCTTATGCTCTCGTTTTCAGATGACAGTGTGCCAGTGTCACCCACTTGGCCGCCCATCTCGGCATAGAAAGGAGTCTTGTCGAGGACAATTTCGAATCTGTTTTTTTTCTTTTCGGTGACTTCGCGGTAACGCAAGATGTGGCATTCAACTTTTGTCTGTTCATATCCTTCAAAAATGGTGGGAGAGTCGCTTTGTGTTATTACTACCCAGTCGCCGTTGGCTTTCTCAGCAGCCTTGCGTGAACGGTTTTTCTGCTCGTCAAGTTTTGCCTTAAATCCGTCCATGTCAACATTGAGGCCTTTTTCGTTGGCCATCAGATTAGTAAGGTCAATTGGGAAACCAAAGGTGTCGAAGAGCTCGAATGCAAAGTCGCCATCTATGGTGTTCGTGTCTGGATTTGAAGCTGTGTAGCCTTCAAAACGCTTGATGCCTTGCGCCAGTGTGCGAAGGAATGAGTTCTCCTCCTCGTATATTACCTTTTCGACAATGCTTTGTTGTGACTCTATTTCGGGGAAGTTCTCTTTCATTTGTCCAACAAGTGTGGGCAGTAGTTTGTGAATGAATGGCTCGTTGAACTTTAGGAAGGTAAAGCCATATCGTACAGCTCGCCTAAGTACTCGCCTGATGACATAGCCGGCGCCGTTGTTGGATGGAAGCTGTCCATCGGCTATTGCAAAACTTACGGCTCTCAAGTGATCGGATATGACCCGCATCGCAATGTCACATTGATTGTCGCTGCCGTATGGTTTGCCCGACATCGTAGCAAGTTGTTGGATTAAAGGTTGGAACACATCGGTGTCGTAGTTTGACTTTTTGCCTTGGAGAACCATGCAAAGACGCTCAAACCCCATTCCCGTGTCAACATGTTTCGCAGGAAGGTCAACCAATTGTCCATTTGCAAGACGGTTGAATTGAATGAATACAAGATTCCAAATCTCTATGACTTCAGGATTGTCTTTGTTGACAAGGTCTTTGCCGTCTATTGCTTTCCTTTGTTCGTCATCGCGAATGTCTATGTGGATTTCCGAGCATGGACCGCATGGGCCAGTGTCGCCCATTTCCCAGAAATTGTCTTTTTTGCTTCCGTAGATGATTCGGGTCTCGTCGATATGTTGCTTCCAGAATTCAAAAGCTTCAACGTCGGGGCCTTGACTGTCGGTGCTGTCACCGCCAAACACCGTCACATAAAGCCTTGACTTGTCAATCTTCACTACTTCGGTAAGGTATTCCCATGCAAATGCTATGGCTTCTTTTTTGAAATAGTCGCCAAATGACCAGTTGCCAAGCATTTCAAACATGGTGTGGTGATAGGTGTCGTGTCCGACTTCCTCAAGGTCGTTGTGCTTGCCTGACACACGGAGACATTTTTGAGTGTCGCTGACTCTTTTGGACATAGGCTGGCGGTTGCCCAAAAATATGTCTTTGAACTGGTTCATGCCAGCGTTAGTGAACATCAGTGTCGGGTCGTTTTTTACCACTATGGGGGACGATGGGACAATAAGGTGTTGCTTGGATTTGAAAAAGTCAAGGAAACTTTTTCTGATTTCGTAGGATTTCATTATATTTCTATTTGTAAATGTCTTTTGATCTTATTCGGCTTGCAAATTTAGTTTAAAATTGTATATTTGCGCAATTTTTGAAAATAAGTCTCGTTATTATTTGCCAAAAAGCAACAAATGAAAGATAAGAAAAAATATATCTTTAATCATAACACACTCAGCTATGAGGAATTTAAGCTCCCTAAGTGGCAGCAGGTTCTGCGTGTTTTGGCTTATGTTTTTTCAGTGGTCGTCATAGCAGGTGTTTTCATGTTGCTTTTCTTCTTTTTCTTTGGCTCTCCAAAAGAACGTATGCAGGAAAAGGAGATTGAGTATCTCAAAGAACAATATTCCGTTCTTGAGAACAGGATGAACGACATGGGTGAAGTGCTTGACGAAATAGAACAGCGTGACGATAACATCTACAGACTTATTTTTGAGGCCGAACCCGTGGCTTCCTCCAAGCGCTATCTTGCCTTCAAGGCAAATAGATACGAGAACTTGTATGGTTATAAGAATTCAGAGATGGTTGTTAACATTAAGGCAAAACTTGATGTCCTCTCAAATAGGTTGGCGGCACAGTCCAAGTCGTATGACGAGGTTTTGAGTCTGGTAAAAAACAAAACTTCAATGTTAGGTTCCATACCCGCTATTATGCCTCTCAGGGAAAAAGACTTGTGCGCCATCACCTCTACTTTTGGCACGCGTATAGACCCCATCTATAAGGTCGCAAAGTCACACAAGGGCATCGATTTGTCGTCGGCTACAGGTACAGAAGTCTATGCTGCCGGCGATGGTAAGGTGTCAAAAGTGGAACGAAAGCATTCTGGCTATGGAAACCTTGTCGTGATAGACCATGGCTTTGGATATAAAACCAAATATGCGCATCTGACCAAATTCATCGTTTCGAGAGGTCAGACAGTGAAACGCGGACAATTGATAGGCTATGTGGGCAACACAGGCAAATCTACCGGCCCTCATCTTCATTACGAGGTCCTTAAAAATGACCAACCTGTTGACCCCGCAAATTATTTCTATAATGACATCACCCCTGAAGAGTACGAACAGATATTGGAACAGTCGTCAATGGTGACACAAGCAATGGATTGACAATGGAAGACAATGGCGTAAAAGACAAAAAGACTTATTATACAATAGGTGAGGTGGCCGATATGTTTGGCCTGAAAACTTCCAATATTCGCTATTGGGAGAACGAATTCAGTGTTCTGAGGCCTCGTAAGAACAAAAAGGGCAACCGACTTTTCACCCAGCGTGATGTACGCTATCTTCACATCATCTATTATCTAATCAAGGTGAAAGGTTTTACCATAGCTGGAGCCAAGACTGCTCTTAGCGAGAAGTTCTCAAAATACGAAGAACGTGTCATGACACTTGAAGTGCTTGAAAAGACCAAGGCTTTCCTTCTAAGCATCGACAAAGAACTAGAGGCAAAACAACAAGCGCTGAAGCAGCAGTGACCGTTGACTATGACCGTTGACAAACGCAAAATTTTGTGTCTCTTTTAACTCCAAACTTCCATCGTGTCTCGCAGTCTCGTGTCAGATATGTTCCCTCTTGCTTAAATAATTCACAACATAATCCTTTACGCCATCTTCCAGTGTGGTGAAAGGCTTGTCGTATCCTGCTTTGCGAAGTTTGTCAATGTTGGCTTCGGTGAAGTATTGGTACTTGTCGCGAATATCGAGCGGCGTGTCGATGAAGCGTATATCGGGCTGCACCCCTATGGCGTTGAAGACTGCCGTGGCGAGGTCGAAGAAGGGGCGTGCCTTGCCGGTACCAACGTTATAGAGTCCGCTTTCGGGCTTGTTTTGCATTAGCCAAACGATGACCTCAACCACGTCTTTAACATAAACGAAGTCGCGGCTCTGCTGCCCGTCGGCAAAGTCGGGGCGGTGGGAGCGGAACAAGTTCATGAACCCCGTTTCCTTGATATGGTTGAACGAGTGCATCACCACTGATGCCATCCTGCCTTTGTGGTATTCGTTGGGGCCATACACGTTGAAGAACTTTAGGCCGGCCCAGAATGGGGGAGTGGTGTCTTGACGCAGAATCCACTTGTCGATATCGTTCTTCGAGCGTCCGTAGGCGTTGAGCGGCTGTAGGCTGTCAACAATGTCTTGGTTGTCGCTGAAGCCCAACTCTCCAAGCCCGTAAGTTGCCGCCGACGAAGCATATATAAGGGGTATGTGGTTGTTTGTGCAGAACTGCCATACTCCTTTCGTGTAGTTTATGTTGAGTCGGTCGAATATATGTTCGTCTGTCTCGGTGGTGTCGGTGCGGGCACCAAGGTGTATCACGAAGTCGATGCAGTCGGAGTTGAGTCTCATCCAATTCAGGGCAATGTCCCTGTCAATCAGCAGTTGGTATTTCTTGTTGGCATAGTTGGCGTTTTTTGCCTTGTTGTTCCATTTGTCTATTAGGATTAAGTCCTTGAATCCCAATTTATTGAGTCTTCCTGCTAAGGCACTTGCTATGAATCCTGCAGCTCCTGTTATGACTATCATAGTGATGATGTTTTACAATTCGCAAAAATATGAAAAAATCAGATACACATGACAAGTGCCTTTGTGCCCCGTTTTACGAAGTCCCAATTTTCAGCGGATTTGCAATACGTTTGTTTTGAGTATAAGGGTTTTTAATCTGAAAAAGAGGCCTTTAGCCATTGGCTTATATTTCTCTGTGGTTGATTGCAAAACCCGTTGTCCCACTGTGTTTTCGAATTACAAATCCGACAGAGTTGAAGTCTTGCGTCTCGTGGTCAAAAAAACAAATAAACATCTAAACAAATCAACAAAATCCTTATCTTTGCGGTGTCTTAAAACCTTTTTGCAGATGGTCTTTTTCATTGGACGAATCAGTTTTATCGTTTTGATAGTGTTTTTGGTTGCACTTTTGCTGCAATTGGTATATATATGGTTTGTCTTTGGCAAAACAGCATTTTACAAAAAGCCAAAGCTTTTGGCAGGAAAAATCGAGCCGGTATCAGTGGTGGTGTGTTCGCGCGACTCTCTGCATTATCTTTCAGAGCTCATACCAGAATTGTTGCGCCAGGACTATCCCGATTTTGAGATTGTCGTTGTTAACAATTGCTCGTCTGATGAGACGCAAACATATTTGGATGATATTGAGCGTAAAGACAGTCGCATAAAAGTGGTCCAGCTTCGCCAGCAGCTTAACTTTTTCCATAGCAAGAAGTTCCCGCTTAGTATGGGTATTAAGTCAGCAAAGAACGATTTGCTTGTTTTCACCGAACCCGATTGTAAACCTGATGGAGAAGGCTGGTTGAGTAGTGTCGTCGGAAGTTATGACGAAAAGACACAGATAGTACTGGGATATTGTTCCCGCAGACCTAAAAACGGGCTTTTTGACAAGGTGATGCGTTTCATTGATTTAATGGACGGGTTGAATTATCTGTCTTTTGCATTGATGGGTCATCCATATAGTGGAAGTGGCAAATGTCTTTCGTACCGCAAGTCTCTTTTTTACAAAAACAAGGGCTTTACCTCACATTATACCGTGCCTGCTGGCGATGATAGCCTTTTTGTTAGTGATAATGCAAACAAAAATAATACCACAGTGGTGATAGACCCGTCCAATGCCATATCCTCAGGACCCGTGGGCTTCTCAATGTGGTTCATGCAGAGGGCATTTAGGGAATCGGTTATGCCACACTATAATTTTTCTACCAAATTGCTTTTGTCAGCATATCCGTTGACACATATTCTTTTTTATGTCTCTTTTGCAGCGTTGTTTTTCCTAAATCCTGCTTTCGAGATAGCGTCTTTGCCAGTTTTATACATAACGGTGCTTGTCCTCTTGTTTTTGCTTCGTTATGTTTCGTTGTCTGTAGTGATGCAGAAAGCATCACTACAGCTTAAGGTCACAAGATTGTTGCCATGGCTCCTTTTAGGTGATATTGCCTATCTTTTGGTGACACCTGTGTTTATCTTCCTTGCGGTTTTTGGCAAGGGCGCCAAATGGGGTGACTAATCCCTTTGGGACTCTTATTGACGTCAATTTGATGAGTATAATCCCCTATAATCTTTCTTTTGGTTAAAAATCTTAAAATCAACTTGTAAATAGTTGATTGCCATTTGAATATGCGTTGGAGATTATGGCGTTTCACACAAAAACGCTCTTGACGTACCTGTTGTTATTAATAAATATTGTAACAGATAAATTATATTTTTTATATTTGCAACCTAAAAATGGAATTAAAACAAATAGCATAATGAAAGAATTGAACGATTTCCAGAAAGAGATTTTGGCAGGCATTCCTGATGAACTGCCAGATGTGAAGGAGTATGACAGAAGCATAAATCATGCTCCAAAACGCAAAGATATTCTTACAGCCAAGGAGAAACGTTTGGCAGTGCGTAACGCTCTGCGCTATTTCCCTGCAAAGTTCCATGCTACTTTGGCTCCAGAGTTCGCCGAGGAACTTGAGAAATACGGCCGTATATATATGTATCGTTTCCGTCCGTCCTACAAGATGTATGCCCGCCCAATCGATGAATATCCGGCAAAAAGTCGTCAGGCTGCCGCTATCATGCTGATGATACAGAACAACCTTGACCCCGCAGTGGCACAACATCCGCACGAGCTTATCATCTATGGCGGCAATGGCGCCATTTTTCAAAACTGGGCTCAATATCGCCTTGTCATGCAGTATCTTGCCAACATGACAGATGAGCAAACACTCTCAATGTATTCTGGTCATCCGATGGGACTGTTCCCCTCGCACAAGGATGCCCCGCGTGTGGTTGTCACCAACGGTATGATGATACCTAACTACTCTAAACCCGATGACTGGGAGCGTTACAACGCCCTTGGTGTAACACAATATGGCCAGATGACAGCTGGCTCCTATATGTATATTGGCCCACAAGGCATTGTTCATGGAACGACCATCACCGTACTCAATGCTGCCCGCAAACAGGGTGGTGGCACTGCAGGCAAACTCTTTATTACTGCCGGCCTGGGAGGAATGAGTGGAGCCCAACCGAAAGCAGGTAATATTGCCGGTGTGGTTAGTGTCACAGCCGAGATAAACCCCGCCGCGACACAAAAACGTTTCGACCAGGGCTGGGTTGACGAGGTGCAAAGCGATATAAAGACCTTGTTCGAACATGTAAACGCTTCAATGGCAAAGAAAGAAGCCCGTTCGTATGCATACCAAGGCAATGTCGTTGACTTGTGGGAATACGCTGCCGAACATGACATACACGTTGACTTAGGCTCCGACCAGACATCGCTCCATAACCCGTGGGCAGGTGGCTATTATCCTGTAGGACAGTCGTTTGAGGAGTCAAAGACAATGATGGCTGAGAACCCTGAACTATTCAAGGAAAAGGTGCAAGCCTCCTTGCGTCGCCATGTGGCAGCTATAAACAAACTCACTGCTAAGGGAATGTACTTCTTCGACTATGGCAACGCTTTCCTGCTCCAGAGCAGCCGTGCCGGCGCCGACATCATGAAAGAAGATGGTACTTTCCGCTATCCTTCCTACGTGCAGGATATCATGGGCCCGATGTGCTTCGACTATGGCTTTGGCCCGTTCCGCTGGGTGTGCGCCTCAGGCAAGCCTGAAGACCTCGCCGTAACCGACGACTTGGCTTGCGAAGTGCTGGAAGAGATTGCTAAGACAGCACCTGCCGAGATTAAGCAGCAGATGCACGACAATATTCAATGGATTCGCGGTGCTCAAGCCAACCACCTCGTGGTGGGTTCGCAAGCACGTATCCTCTATGCTGACTGCGAAGGCCGTACCAAGATTGCCGCTGCGTTCAACAAGGCTATCGCCGATGGTAGGCTGAGCGGTCCTGTCGTCCTTGGCCGTGACCATCATGACGTGTCGGGTACCGACTCTCCATTCCGTGAGACCAGCAACATATACGACGGCTCAAGCTTCACCGCTGACATGGCTGTCCAGAATGTCATCGGTGACGGCTTCCGTGGCGCCACATGGGTGAGCATCCACAACGGAGGCGGTGTAGGTTGGGGAGAGGTCGTCAACGGTGGCTTTGGTATGGTTCTAGACGGAACACCAGACGCCAAACGTCGTTTAACCTCAATGCTGCACTGGGATGTCAACAATGGCATCGCACGTCGCAACTGGGCACGCAACGAAGGCGCAATGTTTGCCATCAAACGTGCTATGCAGGCTGAACCAAACCTAAAAGTTACATTGCCTAATCTTGTTGATGACAAGATTTTGGAAAAATTGTTCTAATTGTATTGGGCTTGATTTTTGCAGATGAATATTGTCAACTGTGAAATAACAAAATTTGAAACTATGAGTAAATTGTTTAAAGTTGTGTTGGTGAGCTTCGTGGTATGCCTGGCCGCCATTTGCACTGCTAATGCGCAGAATCCTCTGAAGAAATTGGGCCAAAACGTTAAAAGTCATGTCTCCGTTACTGCTCGTGCCGAGACATCAAGAGCCAAGAACGAATTGAGAAGAGAAGCCTGCAATGAAGTCAGAAATGGCATTAATACCGGTATAAACAACGCAAGGGAAAATCGCAAGGCAAAGAAAGAGGCTAAGCGTCATGCTGCTGAAGCAGAAGTTGTAGAAGCTCGCGAGCAAGAAGTTCGTGAGGCCGACGCTAACGTTATGGATGCCGTGCGTGCTGCCCAGGAACGCGCTGACGAAGAAAACGATACCCAAGAAGTGGAACAAGTGATTATTGAGGAATAATCTTAGGACTTTCTTCAAGATTCAAATCAAATAAGGAGGCAAAAGCCTCCTTATTGTTTTATAAGACATAAACAAATAGACATAAAAAAAAACACCAATTTTGAAATCGGTGCATCAGTTTTTTGTGGGACGTACTGGACTCGAACCAGTGACCTCTGCCGTGTGAAGGCAGCGCTCTAAACCAACTGGGCTAACGTCCCTAAAAAAAAGAAGTGGGGCGAACAAGGATCGAACTTGTGACCTCATGCCTGTCAAGCATGCGCTCTAAACCAACTGAGCTACCGTCCCATTTGTGGCTGCAAAGGTAACTATTTAATTTAAACCAACAAACTTTTTTTTAGTTTTTTATTATTTTTTTCTATCTTTGACCCTAAATAATATACCTATGAATAGTTTTAAATATTTGATTACAAGTGTTTTAATGCTGACAAGCGCAGCCTTTGTACAGGCTCAAGACAAAAAAAACATTACTTTGGAAGACCTTTACGTTATGGGCACTTTTCGTGCCTCTGGAGTTTATGGAATGAACCCGCTTAATGACGGAAAGACATATACTGCCATTGAAAAAGGAAGCCTCAAGGTCTATGACTATGCAACAGGTGAAGCAAAGAATACCTTGTTTAACTTCCAAGAACTTGTACCTGACGGAAAAACCGAAGCCATACCAGCAGAAGGATACGAGTTGAGCACCGATGAAACAAAAGCACTTGTCCCGACCGAAACTCGACATATTTATCGCCATTCTTCAGAGTCAAATTATTATGTATATGACTTGAAATCAAAAAAGTTAACCCCACTTTCGGAAAATGGAAAACAGCGCTTGGCCACCTTCTCACCCGATGCCACCAAGGTGGCTTTCGTACGCGACAACAATATCTTTATTAAAGACCTTGTATCTGACCAAGAATCTCAAATCACCTTAGATGGACTTTACAATAACATCATAAATGGAGCTCCAGACTGGGTTTACGAAGAGGAGTTCAGCTTTGCGCAAGGCCTTTTTTGGTCGCCTGACAGCAAAAAATTGGCTTTCTACCGTTTTGACGAGTCAAAGGTGAAAGAATTCCAAATGGAGGATTTTCAAGGCTTGTACCCAAATTGGTACAGCTTCAAATATCCCAAGGCCGGTGAAGACAATTCGGCCGTTGATGTGATGATTTACAACCTTGACAGCAAAAAAACTGTCAAAACAAATCTGGGGACAAATACCGATGTCTATATTCCAAGAGTGAAGTGGACGCAAAACCCTGAAAAACTGGCCATACAACGCCTGAACCGACACCAAAATCATCTGGAAATATTGATTGTAGATGCCAAAGACGGTTCTGCGAAAGTAGTGTATGACGAGAAAAATGATTGCTATATAGAAATTACCGATGACTGGACTTTCCTCCCTGATGGCAAGTCGTTCATTATGACAAGCGAGAAGTCCGGATACAATCACATTTATATTTGCAGCCTCGATGGAACCAAGCAAGTACAACTCACTAAAGGCAATTACGATGTGACAAAGGTTTATGGATATAGTCCTAAATATAATGAGGTGTATTTCCAATCGGCTCAGCCTTTGCCTACTCAACGTCAGATATGCGCCGTATCATTGAAAGGAAAAAAACGTGATATAGTCAATAGGACAGGTACAAACGACGCCGACTTCAGTGCCGATTTCTCTTATCTCATCAATACATTCTCGTCTGTTGACGCTCCTTTCCAATTCGATCTTTATAACAATAAAGGTGCACTTGTGAGAAACATAAAGGAAAATAATGCCATCCTTGAGAAACTTAAAAACTATAATATAGGCAAGAAAGAACTTTTTGTCATCAACGACCCTCATTTCAATTTGCCCGATGGAACTGAAACGGATATTTACGCATGGAAAATTCTTCCTCCAGATTTCAACCCCCAAAAAAAATATCCTGTACTCATTTATGTCTATGGCGGTCCTGGTTATCAAACCGTGAACGACTCGTGGGCCGACAGCGACTATTTCTGGCTCCAGATGTTGGCCGAAAAGGGCATTATTACCGTGTCGATAAATAACAGGGGTAGCGGCGCTCAAGGTGAGAAATTCAAGAAAGTTACTTATCAGCAACTTGGAAAATATGAAACCGAAGACATGATAAGCCTTGCTAAATACATGTCTGAACAACCTTATGTTGATGGATCCAAGATAGCCATTTACGGTTGGAGCTATGGTGGATTCATGGCTGCCAATGGAATCACCAAGGGAGCTGATGTCATAAGCACCGCTGTATCTGTGGCACCTGTCACCAACTGGCGCTATTACGACAATGTTTACACCGAGCGTTACATGCGTACCCCGCAGGAAAACCCCGATGGCTATGACGACAACTCGCCAATCAACCACACTGACAAGATAAAAGGCAACTATCTGCTTTGTCATGGCAGTGGTGACGACAATGTGCATTACCAAAACGCAATGGAACTCATCAAAGCAATGATCTCGAATGGCAAACAGTTCGACCTGATGATATATCCAAACAAGAACCATGGTATCTATGGCGGTTACGAGTACGGCATGGAAGAATGTCGCATACACCTCTTTAATAAAATAAATAACTTCCTCTTCAAGCATTTGTTGGCAGAATGAAAAGATGACTCTTCCCAAAAAAATGCATAAAAAGCACCAGTAATGCGACTCTGTTTTGCTGATGCTTATATGTTTTCCTATATTTTCGCCTAAGACAAAGTTGGGCCAAACAAGGGTACTGACCTTGTAAGCCAGTATGTGTGGCACTGGCATAACCTCACCGGTGCAAGCTCCAGCCGTCGCTGGACGTTGCCTACAGGAACTTGGCCTCTCGACATGGGGCGGTGTTTGCTTCCGATGCGACGACACCAATGTACTCAACCTTGAGCCGCCTTACATCTGGAAAGACCTCAGCATTTGTGAAACCGACTTCAGGCGCAGTATCGACGAGATGAATTTAGACTGTTGAGTCTATAGAATAAATAAATTTTCGACATTTTGCTTTTCAAACAAAAAAAGTCATATCTTTGCGCCCTCAATAAACTTATTATTAACTTTTAAAAGAAGGAAGTGTTTTAAAATGATTATTATTCCTGTAAAAGAAGGCGAAAGCATCGACAGAGCTTTGAAACGCTACAAGAGAAAGTATGAAAAGACCGGCGTGGTGAAAGAATTGCGTGAGCGTCAGAAATTCACAAAGCCATCAGTCATCAAACGCGCACAACGTTTGAAAGCTATCTATGTGCAACAACTCCGTCAAGCTGAAGAAAACTGCTGAAAAATCATAGGAAAATAATTTTTTGAACAAAACTTCGTTGTATAAGAAAAGTTTTATTATCTTTACAACGGAGTTTTTTGTTGTATATATATGAACCGATTCCTGACATATCTGAGAGCTGAGAAACGCAGTTCCGAATTGACGATAAAAGCATATCAGTCTGATTTGGAGCAGATAGCCTCATTTTTGCGCGACACCTACAGCCTTGATGATATTGTCGGAGCACAACCGCACCAACTTAAGTCCTTCCTGGTGTGGCTCAAGGAAATCGGCATCTCCAATAGAAGTATCAACAGAAAAATATCAAGCCTAAAGGCTTTTTACAAGTATTGTTTGCGTGAACAATTGGTTGAAAAAGACCCGACGGCAGCCCTTCACTCTATGAAGACACCAAATAATGTCGTTAAGTTCGTGAGCGCTAAGGATTTGAAAAAAGTGTCTTTTGAAGGGGATAGTGAATGGTTGGTAGCCCGCAACAGACTGCTATTTGAACTTTTATACCAGACAGGAATGCGACAAGCTGAGCTTAGGTCGCTGAAAGATACCGATGTGGACCATTCCATTGGAGTTGTTCGCGTGACGGGCAAACGCAACAAGACAAGAATCATACCAGTTTCAAGGCAGATGCTTGAAATGATAGATGATTATACAAGCCTTCGTGACACCACTTTTGCCTCGCGCGACACGGATGCTCTGCTTCTCGATGACAAGGGCAGGGCAATGTCTCCGTACTTTGTATATAGTAAGGTGCACGCCATGTTGGAGGGTGTGACCACTGTCTCGCAAAAAAGTCCGCACGTTTTAAGGCACACTTTCGCCACTCACCTTCTTGATGAAGGCGCCAGTTTGGTTGCAATACAAAAGCTTCTGGGCCATAGCAACCTTCAGACAACACAAATCTATGCCCATGCTACCATAGGACAACTTAAAAAAATACATGAACAATCACATCCTAAAGGATAAAAAAGAAAGGAGAAAAAATGAAAGTAACTATCAATTCAGTCCATTTTAAGGCTGATTCAAAACTCGAAGAGTTCATTACCGGAAAAATCGAGAAAATGTGCTCCAAACACAGCGATGTGATAGGAGCTGACGTGTCCTTGAAATTAGAAAACGTCAATGACAACGAGAACAAGATAGCAGACATAAGGCTGTCCGTAAGGGGAGAGGATTTGTTTGCGAGCAAGCGCAGCAATAGCTTCGAAGATGCCGTTGACAGTTCTCTGGAAGCCTTGAAAAAACAATTGGAAAAGTATAAAGGTAAAAATATGTAATTTGTAAACTGTTGAAAAGCAGTAATTTGTAAATTTGAAAATAAAAAAAATGATTTTTTTTTGATTTAATGTGTTGCTAATTCAATAAAAGTATTTATCTTTGCGCACTCTTTTGAATGAATAAGAGTGCGCTTTTTTTTGTAAAGTTCTTTGTTATAGTGCCGGTATAACTCAGTTGGTAGAGTAGCTGATTTGTAATCAGCCTGTCGGCGGTTCGAGTCCGTCTACCGGCTCGCTTTTAACCAGGCGGGGGAGTCGCATAGTGGCAATTGCAACAGACTGTAAATCTGTCCTCGGATGAGTTCGGTGGTTCGAGTCCACCCTCCCCCACTAGTACAAAATGCGGAAGTAGCTCATTTGGCAGAGCGAAAGCCTTCCAAGCTTTAGGTGGCGGGTTCGAGCCCCGTCTTCCGCTCCAACTAAGTGATTAAAAGCCGATGTAGCTCAGCGGTAGAGCACTTCCTTGGTAAGGAAGGG
>JAZLGA010000069.1:0-3055 GCA_045616045.1 Bacteroidales bacterium
TCTATTGATACAGAATAAATTAAACAACAGACCGAGAAAAAGATTGGCGTTTTTAACCCCAATTGAATATTTTATCACTAAATTTGCACCCGATATTAAACTAAACATTAACAAAGTTGCATTTGTGACTTGAATCCTGCACACTGCCTTTGTCGACAAAATATCTCAGAAAGGCACTAAAGACAGCTTCTGATAACGAGTTGAAGGCCCATATTGTTTTTGCGTTGGCCAAAAACGAACAGCAGGACTTGGAGCGTGGTGGCTATGATAAAATGTTGTCAGTGTCGCAATCACAATTCAAGGAATTGGAGAAATACAAGAATACCAAATATTATGGCGATGTGAATACATGCTGCCTGTATTTTGAAGCATACCATAATAGAGTTTTTGACTGATTGTAAGTGATGTCGCTTAACATAAGATAAAGTAATTATGATACGAATATATTGCAAAAACACCAATACTGAACATGATTTTAAAGAAGGGACGTCGTTGCTTGAGATGTTGGGCCATTTCCAGTTTGACAAGCCATACGACATTGTATCCGCAAAGGTCAACAATGTGTCTCAAGGGCTGAGATACAGGGCTTTTGGAAGCAAGACTGTGGAATTTGCAGATTTGCGCGATTCAAGTGCTATGCGAGTATATTTGCGATCGCTGTGTTTTCTGCTTTGCAAGGCTGTACATGATGTCTCACCCGACAGTAAGGTGTATGTCGAAATGCCTGTTCATAATGGCCTTTTCTGCAACCTTAGAAAAAGTGACGGGGCAAGCATGACAAATGATGAAATCAATACTTTGCGCAACAGAATGAAGCAGATTGTAGCCAGCGACATTCCTTTCCACCGTTATGAAGTGCCTACTTCAGAGGCAGTTGCAATTTTTCGCAAGTCGGGCTATGAAGATAAGGTGAAACTTTTGGAAACTAGTGGACAAGTCTATACCGACTACTATACTCTTGGCGACACTGCCGACTATTATTATGGGCGTCTGTTGCCATCGGCCGGTTACTTGAGATGTTGGGATGTCGAGCCTTGTCATGGAGGAATACTGCTTAGAGTTCCTAACATAAAGAATCCTGATGCTCTTGCCCCATATACTGACCAGCCAAAGACATTTGAGATGTTTAACGAGAGCCTCAAATGGAATATAATAATGGGACTTAATACCGTGGGCGATGTTAATTGTGCCTGTCAGAAAGGCCGTGCCAGCGAACTGATTCAAGTTTCTGAAGCTCTTCAGGAGAAAAAGATTGTGTACATAGCCGAGGAGATAGAACGACGTCACCGCAAAGGCATGCGTCTTGTGCTTGTGTCAGGTCCGAGTAGCAGTGGCAAAACAACTTTTTGCAAGCGACTTAGCATTCAACTGAAAGCATGCGGGCTCCGTCCAGTGTCATTCTCAACCGACGACTATTTTGTGAATCGTGTCGATACTCCGCTGCTGCCCGATGGACATTATGATTTTGATAATTTTGACACTGTTGACCATGCCTCGTTGCAGTATGACCTGGTTAGTGCTTTGGCTGGTGAAACGGTTGAAATCCCCGAGTATAATTTCGTTACGGGTAGAAGGGAATATAATGGGAAAAAACTCTTCTTGGAGGACAATACTGTTATTCTTCTTGAAGGAATCCATGCTCTCAACCCTCGATTGACTGATATGATAGGTGAAAGTTCAAAGTATAGGATATTCATCTCCACTTTAACCAGTATAGCTCTTGACAACCATAATTGGATTCCTACTGCCGATTGTCGTCTTTTGCGACGAATAGTACGTGATTACAATAAGGGTGCATTCACCGCACGTGAAAGCATAAACCAATGGCCGAATGTTCTCGACGCAGAGGAAAAATGGATATATCCTTACCGAGAGAATGCCGATGTGATGTTCAATTCTGCTTTGCTCATTGAGTTCGCAGTATTGCGTAATCATGCCGAACCCATACTTATGAGTGTGCAGAAAAACTGTCCTGAATATGCAGAGGCATATAGGTTGTTGAGGTTCATACGCTATTTTGTCCCTGTCCCAGACAAAGAAATACCACCCACATCGTTGTTGCGCGAGTTCTTGGGTGGAAGTAGTTTCACGTATTGATAAATATCTGAAAAACAAAGAAAAACACTTGTTTGTCAACGAAAAAAGTTGTATCTTTGTAGTGTAATAAAAAAGGGGTTAAGCAATGGGTGACTTGTCGTCAAATGATATTGATAAAGAGAATCAAAATATTGATTTTGAGGAATATACTATTGTGAGTGAACCTCATAAGCGTGAGCGTGCATACGCTTGGCGGACAGCTATAGGTCTTCAGGCCGTAGATGGTTTGCAAGTGTCGGAATACCTGAAGCAGACAGCCCAACGCAACATTGAAGGCGAGATAACAATTGATGAAGCGAGAAAGCTGATTGACACCTATTATCAGTCGAAAACAAACCGTGAACCAGATGACGACGAGAAGCAGGAGGCCGACAAAGTGTCAGGCAACATAACCAAACTCATATTGGAGCGTTCGTTCTCGTTCAGTGTATCTGGCTTGATGTCTATTCATCGCCATGTTTTTGAAGGCGTTTTCAAGCATGCTGGCAAATTGCGTGCATACGATATTACCAAGAGCGAATGGGTTTTGCGTGGCGATACGGTCTTGTATGGCCGCTGGCAGGATCTTCGTATGGCCTTGGAATATGATTTTGAGCAGGAAAAGCAGTTCGATTACTCTGGCCTGTCGATGGACCGTGTGGTTGAGCATATCGCCAGGTTTGTGTCTGGAATATGGCAGATACATCCATTCAGTGAGGGCAACACAAGGACTACAGCCATCTTCACAATCAAATACCTGCGCTCGATAGGGTTTGAGGTGACAAATGACTTGTTTAACCAGCATTCATGGTATTTCCGTAATGCCTTGGACCGTGCCTATTTCCGCAATGTGGCCAAAAACATTGACTATGAGCCGAAGTTCCTTGTCTGTTTCTTCAGAAACCTTCTGATGGATGAGAACAACGACTTGAAAAATCGTTTTCTGCTGATAAATCCTCCACAAGAATGGGCACAAGAC
>JAZLGA010000070.1:0-24962 GCA_045616045.1 Bacteroidales bacterium
GCCTACTCCCACATTGTGGAAAACCTCATGTCGACATACCTCTGCGGCGGGGAGTGCATCGAGGACTGCAACCTGTTCCGCACGGAGAAATACCAAAGGAACCCCGATTACCTCTTCGCCAGCGCTGACACAATCCTCAGAACCTTCCAAAGCCTGTCCGTAGCAAACCGCACGGTGAATGCCGAATCGGGGAAGGCATACCGATTCAACGTCAACGACAGACTCAACCGTCTGCTGCAAATCTATTCCGACAGGCCGTGCGACAAATTAAGACTCTGACGGCCCGTCTTCTTGGGTCAAACCATTCCACCCCCACGCCGGGTAGGGGGGGAGTTGTGCACTGCAACCTCAAAAAAAAAGTCCCTTCGCAAACCACATCACGACTGTTCAACGACCCAGAACGTGCGCATTGAATGTAAACACTCCTTCTCGAATTAGCAAATTTTTATTCTGCGGAATTTAGGTATAATTTTTTTACCTGCTTTTTTTGACGTAAGCCTCTGTGACACGTGGCAAGTGAGACAAGAACAATACCCGACTCCCTCTGTCACTGTCATCGTCATCGTCGTAGCCATAGTCATCGTCATCGTCAATAGTCACAATTCAATAATTATTCTTATTTTTGCGAAAAATATCAAAACGATGAAAACATCTTTGATGCCGTTGGCGGAACGGCTTCGTCCGTCGTCGTTGGATGATTACATAGGTCAGAGCCATTTGATAGGAGAGGGAGCGGTGCTTCGCCGTGCCATTGAGACAGGGAGGATTCCTTCAATGATATTTTGGGGGCCGCCTGGTGTGGGCAAGACCACCTTGGCCTACATCATCTCTAAGCAGGTGAAACGACACTTCTACCAACTTAGTGCCATCAACAGTGGCGTCAAGGATGTTCGCGACATAATTGACAGGGCTAAGATGTTGCCCGAGGCACCTATCTTGTTCATCGACGAGATTCACCGTTTCAGCAAGTCGCAGCAGGATTCTCTCCTTGGTGCTGTGGAGCGTGGTTTGGTGACGCTGATAGGCGCCACTACAGAGAACCCCAGTTTTGAGGTTATTTCGCCATTGCTTTCGCGTTGCCAGGTCTATGTGCTAAAGGCTCTCGAAAGGGATGACTTGCTCATTCTTACCGACAAGGCCGTCAAGACACTTGAGGCCGACTTGGAAAAGAGGATTGAATTGTGCGAGACTGACGCTCTTTTGCGCATTAGCGGTGGCGATGGACGTAAACTGTTGAATGCCATAGAGTTGGTTATCGGCTCGCTCTACAACATGAACCCCGATGCCGACACCCTTGTCGTCACCAACGACTTCACCACAAGCTGCATACAGAGCAACCTAACCAAATACGACAAGCAGGGCGAGATGCATTATGACATCATCTCTGCTTTCATCAAGTCGATGCGGGGCAGCGACCCTAATGCGGCACTTTATTATCTTGCCCGCATGATTGACGCTGGCGAAGACCCGCTTTTCATAGCCCGCCGTATGCTTATCCTTGCAGCTGAGGACATAGGCAATGCCAATCCCAACGCTCTGCTGTTGGCAAACACTTGTTTCGATGCGGTAAGCAAAATAGGATGGCCCGAGAGTCGTATCATTCTCTCGCAAACTGTAATTTATTTGGCTTCGTCAGCCAAAAGCAATGCCTCTGTTGCCGCTATTGATGCCGCACAAGCACTTGTGCGGCAAACTGGCGACCTTAGTGTGCCTTTGCATCTTCGCAACGCACCAACAAAACTAATGAAGGAGTTAGGCTACAGCAACGGATACAAATACGCACATGCCTATGCTGGTAATTTTGTTGAACAGGAATTCCTGCCTGCCGAAATAGCAGGAACTAAAATATACGAACCGCAAGATAATCCGCGTGAACGTGAAATGCGGAAGTCGCTACGCGACAAATGGAAAAAAAAATATGGCTATTGACATCTTCTATCAAGACGAATTATTTGATAATGTGTTGATTGAATTATGGAACAAAACTTGTAGCTGTTGATGAATTGAACAAAAATAGAAATAACTATGGCTGAAAACAATAATTCTGTTGAGTTGTGGAACAAGGTGCTTAAAGGCAGCATGAGCATTCCTTTTGTAAAGGTTGACAGGTCGGAATTCTTGGAAAAGGAATTGTCGAAATTCTGCACTCCAATGGAAGTTATTACTGCCGTTAATGAAAGTCCTATCATGGTCTTGTCAAAAAAAGAGATTGACAAATTGGCAAATCAGTGCATAAGTTATCATCTTACTTTAGTATGTGGGACTTCTGCTTTGATGGGGCTCCCGGGCGGTTGGTGGTTGGCCGGTACCATTCCCACCGACTTGACACAGTTTTATGCTCATATATTGGCTCTTACACAAAAACTTATGTACCTTTATGGTTGGCCCCCTTTGACAGTTGAAAAGAACCAATTTGATGACGAGTCGCTCAACATATTGACGCTTTTTGTCGGTGCCATGATGGGCAGTAAAGTCGCCGTGGAGACCTTGTCGAAAGTGGTGGTCTCTGTTTCGAAGAATGCAGGTGTCAAGATTTCAGAGACGGTTTTTGCAACATACGTCATTAAGATTGCGCAGTGGATAGGCATCAACATGACAAAGGAGTCGTTTGCCAAGGGCATGGGCAAGGTTTTGCCTATCGTTGGCGCTCCAATATCGGCCACTATAACATATTACACTTTCCGTCCTATGGCCCGAAGGCTTAAGAAGCATCTGGACGAGCTGTATGACATGAAGCATTGATTTGGTGAATCCCCTAATGTGTCATCCAAAAGCCGCGCCCTGTGTCTGTCGAATGGCAGCCCGCCACAGTGAAAGTCCACAACCGTCAGTTTTCCTTTAACACGGATTGGGTGGACTAAACGGTTCGGCACTCCTTGATATGCAACCTCCTGTGCTTGCTGCAAGGCTTTCTTGAACTTGTCACATCGCAGGCGAGGAAGCCTGCACACCATAAAAAACACAGCAGGGATACATTGAACGTTCCTGCTGAGTGGATTTATTGGGAAATTATCGTGTCACTTGCTGCTACATTCAATTAGATAAACGAAATCCTTTATCTTATCTACTTTTTTGCCCAATTTCTTACCCTTTATCTTGTTATTGCCAGATATGTCTATTCTAAGGTCGGAACTTGTGACAAGACTGTATAGGTATGATATATTAATTGCATATCCTGCATTTTTTTACCCATTCTAGATAATCGTTTATGGTTCCTGTCACAATATCATTTTTCATCTCACTTCTATTCAACTTCCAGTTCCCCAAAGCGCAGGTTGATTCTTTATCCACCTTGTTATCCTATATAAAAGAAGTGTGGAATTGTGTGTTACATTGCCATTGAAGGTCGCAGAAAACCCGAGAATACAAATATGGATAACAGACCACGCCAAAGTGCGGAACTATCATGCATTCGCCCTGTATCCTCAATGAAAAGTTCCTACGTTTTCAATGACAAGACAAGCATAACGCTTCTAACAATATGTACGATTGGCGAACCAATCGGGGACAGAGATTAGGAAAAAGTTGAAGTAAAATGTTTTGTCGGTGTTTTTTTGGGGACCGATCTGTTTTTGGTCGTTTTTATGCTATAAATCACCTCTTTTCATGCCAGTTAGCATCTGCGTTTTTCTGCCCCAATAAAGGGATTACGGCATGTCTCTATTATTGGTACACAAGTTTGTGTGCCAACGGAAAAATGACATCGGCATCATGATGCCGATGTATTTATCGTAAAAAACGAGAGTGACAAGAAAACTGCTAGGGAAGCATTGCACAATTGGTAAGGAGTCACCGCTACGCAAAAACATATTCAATAAAGTGTCAGCAAAGTTGAGGTGAGTACAAAATAAAAACATCTGGCCAAGTTTCACAGTACCTCACTTTCGTTTGGACCATTCATGGTCAGGTTTTTCATAGCAAAAATTCACTATTATTTGATGCCACGCAAGTTTATTTTAAAAACAAAAAAATGGGATGTCAACGACAGCCCATTTTTGTTGTTTAACAATGTGATTTGCTTATCTCGGCATCTGAGCTCCGTAGTCTTTCACGGCGCCGAACATCTTCAGTGCGTCGTTGAAAGGATAGCGGTTGGCATACATCGAAGCTGACGAGTTCATGGTGCCCACCATGTTCATGCCCATAGCCTGACGGAAGGTGTTGGCATCCGAGTTGGGGTCGAGGTCGGTCTTCTCGGTATATGTTGCGTTGATGAAGCCGTTGAGGTAAGCCTCGTTGATTTTGCCTTTAAGTATCGAGGGGTCTTTCAGGGTCTTGTTGTTGCTGACGGTTGTCAGTTGCTCAACGTCATCAAAGTCTTCCGAACTCACTTCGAGGAATCTGCCTCCGCCGGGGATGGCAATGTCTTTGTGTTTGTTGAGGAAGAAGATGTTGTATTCGGCTGTGGCTATCTTCTCGGCCTCGCGACTTGCGGGTGAGTCGGTGCGGCAACGGTCAAGACCGGAATAGACACAGCAGCCAATGATGTTGTGGTGCACGTAGCTGTTGGTGCGGTTGTTGTAGCGGAAGCCATAGCCCATGTCGCCCATATCTTTAAGGCGAGACCATGAGAAAAGGATTGTGTTGCAGCAGAACTCAACTTCCATGTTCTCGTTGGCGGCACCGCCCCATACGTCGCAGGCCATCATGCGGGTGTTGACGAAGATGTTGTTCTCGATGGTGAGTAAAGCGCGGAACTGTCCGGCAATGCCGTAGTTGGGAGCGTTGACGAAAGCGCAGTTACGTATTGTTATCGTCTTGCAGGTCGGGTTGTCGAAGTAGATCTCGCGTGTCTCGGTGGTGTGGACGCTCTCTTTAAGGTCGGGGCCGCCGATGCCGCCTGTGCCGATGGGACACATCATGGGCGACTCGACGCCTTCGGGCTTGCCTTCGCCTTTTTGGTTGTAGGCTATGCTGTTGCCACGGTCGAAGAGGAGACCGTCGATGACAACATCACCAGCAGGGTTGTTGACTTTGATGATCATGGTGCCAAATCCGCTAGCTGTTCCATTGGAAGTGCCGTTTGGTTGAATCATGGTGCGGTATCTCAGCACGTCACGTTTGGTGAAGTCGGTACTCCAACCGCCGAAAATCTTCACGCACTTGGTGACAGGGATGTTGCCCTTGTCAAGGGTTCCGAAATAGTTGCCTTCGGCAACAAATATCGAAGCACCATCCGGAACCATGTCAATGGCTTTTTGCAAGTTCTTGAAAGGAGCTTCCTTTGAGCCATCGTTGCGGTTGTTGCCTGTAGATTTGCAGACATAGTAAATCTCACCAGCACCTTCGTTGGTGGCTTTTGAAGACGTGTTTGAGCTGTTGTTGGTCGCAGTCCTGTTTTTTGTGGCTTCTTTTGCCTTGTTGACAACGCCTCTGATGCTTGGCAGCTGGGCTTGCGTTGCAGTACAGGACAACATAAGCAATGCTACAGCAAATAATTTGAATTTTTTCATTGTATGGGTTGTTTGAGGCTATAAAATATATTCAATAATGATGTGCAAAAATAATAATTCAGTAAAAAAACGGGTTTTGAGTGTGTGATTTGATGGCATAAATATGTGTTTGTATTTGCTGTGTGTTGTAAATCAGTATATTGTATTGGTTAGACAATGCTGTTAAAATGGGATTTTTAACAGATTGTTAGTTTCCTTTGGACAATTTTCGCAATGATATCTTAACTGTTAATGCTGATGAACACAGGCCTACAGATAACAGTGTCGCCAGTATTGCAATTATGTCGGAAATACGGAGTGCGACAGGGTATGTGTCGATTATGTAAGTGCCTTCGCTGCTACCAAATTTGACAAATCCAAATTGTTGTTGAAGCCATATTGTTAATATTCCTGCAATAAGACCTAAGATGCCGCCAGTCAAGGCTATCAGAAGTCCTTCTGACAGGAATACTTTCCTCGTGAATTGCTTGTCGCCGCCCATGGCCTTAAATATCTCTATGTCCTTTTTTTTGTCAATGATAAGCATTGAAAGCGAGCCTGCCACATTGAATGTGGAGAGGACAAGGATGAATGCCAACACAAGATATACAGCCCATTTCTCTGAGCGCATAATGTGATATAGGGTGGCTTGCTGTTCGTATTTGTCTTTTATGGTGAAATTTTCTCCCACTATATGGCTTATTTTTTTCTTTAATTTGCGAATGTTTGTGCCTTGTTCGGCATATATTTCTATGCTGTTGGCTTTGTTTTGCATATTCATAAGACGGGCAAGGGTGTTGAAATCGGTGAATATCGTGGTTTCGTCGCTTTCTTGGCTTGTATAGAATATGCCACTTACATGTATCACTTCTGACTTGAATCCATTCTCGATGTTGGATGACGAGGTTGTGCCGTGTTGTGGGACATAAACTCTTATGCTGGCAATAGGGTCGTCCACGTTGATGTCAAGATGCCAAGCCACTCCTGCACCGGTCACGGCGGCGTTGTCAATGTCGAAACTGCCAGAGATGATGGTTTCGCCGAATTTGTCAATAGTGTTTATCTCACTGCTTATGCCTCTTATTTTGCCCAAATACTGTCTGTCGCCCGAACGAAACAAGGCGTCTTCATGAAGTGAAGGGATGGCAAGGCCAATGCCATTAGCATTGTTGATTGAGTCTAAAGGGAAAGTCTCGAGGCTTATGGTTTTGCCTTCCACAGGTTCGATAAGAAAGTCGGGTGTGAGTTTGGCATTCATTGACGAGATTGTCTCCTCCAAGCCGTTGAAAGCCGAAAGTATGACTATTAGGGCAAACGACGCCACGCCTATGCCCAACATCGTTATTGCTGTGATGATGTTAATCAGGTTGTGGCTCTTTTTCGACAAGAGATACCTCTGGGCTATAAAGAGGGGAGTGTTCACCGTTTTATTGATGCAGTAGGTTATCGATGTTCTCTATGTAATCGAGCGAGTCGTCGTGATAAAAACGCAATTCAGGTATTTGTCTGACTTGGTGGCGTATGCGGTTGCCGAGCAGTCCACGTATGGCTTTGGCATTGCTGTTGACTTCTTCAACCACTTTGGGTTTGTCGTCAACACCGAAAATGCTGAGATATATCCTCGCAAAAGAGAGGTCGGAGGTGACGTTAACGCGTGTCACTGTTATCATCAGGCCTGGCACTGCGGGACGCAGCTCCTTGCGAAATATCTCACTCAACTCTTTGAGTATCAGTTGGTTCAGTTTTTCTAATCTTTTTCCGTCCATAAAAGGCTGTTTATAGTGTTTTGAGTATTAAATAGATTTTGATTTGCAAATTTATGAAAAAAGTCAATTTATATCCCCAGCGCAATTTCTGGTGATATGTTGAGCTTTAAGCACATTTGGCGTGCCAAAGCCAAACTGGGCTCTGTTTTTCCGTGCATTATCTCACTCATACGAGGTGCACTGATTCCTAATAAGGTTGCAAGATTCTGTTGGCTAAGACCTTTCTCATACATACGCAATTTAAGTACGTTGATCAAAGAAGGTTTCCCAATAGGGTAATGTATGTCCTCATACTCTGCAACAAGTTCGGCAAGCAGGTTCAGTTCAATGTTTTCTGGAGAATCTTCGGGAGTGCCGTCTTTCCATGTCAGTGGCAGTAACTCGTCGATGCGTGCCATTGCTGCTTCATATTCTTTTTCATTTTTAATCTGTGCCATGTCTTATATGTTTTTGATGTCAATAATTCTGTCGTATTCCGTATGTGTGCCGACAAACCTGATAAAGACATTTTGTGGTGTGAACTTAATTACTACAACCAAACGATAGTCATTCACTTTGATGTTGAAAACATAGTGTTGGTTGCCGACATAATCAACCGAGTTGAATGTTCTCTTTATGTCAGAGAAACTATGCCACTCGGCTTCTACGGTTTTGTTGTACCATTCATCAAGGGCGTCTTTGGCTTGTGGGTGATTGGTGTAGTAGTTTACCAGTGTCTTTTTTGCGATAACTCTCATTCTCTTTCGTCTGTTTTTCTCTGCAAAGATACAACAATTATTTCAAATATCGTAAAATTATTACAAAAATCGTAATTTTTTTCTATATGTGAAATCAAGTCATCGTCATAGTCATCGTCATCATTCCACATTCTTCGAATCCATGACAATAGTCACTGGGCCGTCGTTGAGCAGGTCAACTTTCATGTCGGCGCCAAATACTCCTGTCTTGACCGGCTTTTCGGTCATGCCGTTGAGTGTGCTGATGAATTTCTCATAAATCGGTATTGCTGTTTCGGGGCGGGCTGCACGTGTAAAACCAGGCCTGTTCCCCTTCTTTGTTGTTGCAAAAAGTGTGAATTGGCTTACTATCAGGAACTCCCCATCCACTTGGGATATGTTGAGGTTCATTGCGTTGTCGCCGTCCTCAAATATGCGCAGCTTGACGAGTTTGTTGCACAGCCAGTCGATGTCGGCTTGGGTGTCGGAGTCCTCAATACCGAGCAATATCAGCATTCCTTTGCCTATTTCCGAGAAGAGTTTGCCGTCGATGGTGACGGAGGCATGCTTGACGCGTTGTAATACAATTCTCATATATTTTAAAGGTGTCGTTAGAAGTGAATCTTGTGATAGTCCAGATATTTCTCGTCAAGATATTTGCGTATTTTCTTGGCTATGATGGCATATATTTCGAGATTCTCTTTTGCAAGTTTCTCGAAAGCGTCTTCATAGTTGTTTACCGCACGGGCTGTTGTGAGTATGTGTTGGTAGTTGTTTCTGACAAGCCATTTCTCGGCATCTTCAACTTGGTCTATGGCACTGTCGAATGCGGCCAAATGGTAGAACTTGTTGTCCATAAGCCATTGCTTTGCTTTACGGTCTCCTTTGATGGTGTTGCTTAACGCTGCAAGTTCCGGAAAACCGTTGTTGAGCAGCCAGTCAAAAAACTCCTCTCCGCCATAGTCAAATGAGCAGGCAAAAGCCATCAGTATCTTGACGTCATAGTGTCGTGTCATAAGTATATCTCCGTTTTTATGCCCAATTTGTTGACGCGCTTTGCTATGTCTTCCAATTCCTGGCGGCTTATCTTTTCCAGATTTTCCTCTGGTGTTGCTCTTTCTATCACATACATCATCACAATGCGTGGATTGATTTTTATGAGGTGTCTCAGCCATGCATCAACTTCGGCGGTTGTTGTGTTGTCTATGTCTTTGCCGTTGTGAGAGCCTCTAAGGAAAAGGGTTTGGATGGTGAGTTTGCCATTGAATTTTTGCAATTGTGCAACATATTTGTCAAGGTCGTATGGAACTTTTGGCTGGTCAATGTCAATGATGCACTGCATGGTGCCGCCGTCGAGTTTTATTATGTTGTTCTCAATCTTGCATAGGGCGTCGAAAACTTCTTTCTTGCCAATCATGGTGCCGTTGGTGAGCACGCTGACAACTGCTTTGGGACAGTATTTGTCTCTCAGCTTGATGACGTCATCTATTATTTCGGCAAATTGCGGGTGAAGTGTAGGTTCTCCGTTGCCTGAAAAAGTGAGGCTTTCTGGCTCAAGAGGTGTGCCTTTCAACTCTTTGAGTTTGTTCTCCAGAGCGCAAAAAATGTCCTCTCGTTTTGGAAGATGCACTTCAGTGGCGGGTTTCTCAGTCCAACCGCATTCGCAATAGATGCACTCAAAACTGCATATCTTGCCCGCATGAGGCAGAAGGTTTATCCCCAACGAAACTCCCAATCTCCGACTTTTCAATGGACCAAACACAAGGTCGCTGAACATTATTCCCATGACTGAGTAAATTTTCGGCAAAGATAATTATTTTGTTGATTTGTTTTTTGTTGATTTGTTGATTTGTTTTGCTGTTGGCGTCACTGCGAGGCTATCCTGCCACAAGCGTGGCGTGGTGGAAGCAGTCCAGGCGTGGGAAAGGTGGGAGGAAGAGATTTGTTTAGTGTTGATTTGTTAAGTCGTTAAGTTGTGTGATTAAGGAGGACAATCTGGTCATAGTCAATGGTCATAGTCATAGTCAATGGTCATCGCACGCTGAGCCTGTCGAAGCGTAATACTTGAAGATATAAAGATTGAATGGCAAGGTGCGGCTGTGGCATTTGACGACCTCTTTCGTGAAGTTTTTTGAAAAAAAAGTGACTTTCAGGTAAATATAAGGCATAAATTACCGTATATTTACCCGTAACTATATATTTTTTATGCGTTATGGTGAGTTATAGATGTTCTTTTTGATGTTTTGGTACACAAAAAATCGGACGATTTCGTCCGTTTGCTAATGAAAGTCGTTTCGCAAGAAAACTAACAAATCTAATTCAAATCGAACAAGTCATATATCAAAGATTTGCTCGGTTTTTGCCCGATAGGGCACTCTCATTACACCATCACGTGTTTTGTTGCAACGCCGTTGACTGTTTCTGTCTGCATCGGGTAAACTACAGTGCCGCAGCCGCTCGGATTGCATTCCATTCTGTTCCAGCTTGCCGTGGTTTCGTAAACCTTCTGTCAGGGTGCGTTAAAAGCTCTCACATAACACAAACCATCCACATCAGCTAAGACTTTTCCGTTTGTTTGATTTGGGCAAATATAAGTTCAGGTTAGAAAGTTATAAAATGTATTTGAAGGAGATTCCCAAAAAAATAGTATATTTGCATTTTATTTATAGGAATTGTTTATGCAGGCAAAACATGAGATAACAGAAAATTGGATTCCACGCTATACAGGCTTGCCGTTGGTTCGTTTTGGCATAAATATCTTGTTCGCCAATTCTCAAAATTGTGTTGGCCGTTTTGCTGAGTGGCGGAATGTTGAGGTCGTTGGTCGAGACAAGTCTATGCCATGTCCTGCCGTTGGCAAAGCCGCCATCATTAATCTTGGTATGGGTGGCGCCAATGCTGCCATTATAACGGGTCTGTTGAGTTGTCGTCTGCGTATAGGCATAGATTCCTTTCAACATCTTTTTAAAAAAGATGTCGCTGTGAAACACTTAAAATGTTTGGCATGACAAAGACTTTCAACCAAATTATGGCAGATATTCGCCAGCACTCGTTTGCGCCAGTCTATTTCCTTATGGGCGAGGAACCTTTCTTCATTGACATGATAGCCGATGCCCTTGAGGATGAGGTGGTCAGCGAGGAAGAGAAAACTTTCAACCAGATAATAATGTATGGTGCAGACATCGCATCTATTGACCAGATTGGCTCGGCGGCACGCTCGTTCCCAATGATGGGCGAAAGGCTGCTCGTGATAGTAAGGGAGGCACAACTGCTCGACAAGACCATAGAAAGCCTTGAGAAGTATCTTGCCGTGATACCACCATCAACGGTGCTGTGCATCTGCTATAAGTACAAAAAACTCGACAAACGCAAGGCATTGGCTAAAGCCATCGACAAAAGGGGAGTACTGTTCGAGTCGAAGAAACTTTATGATAGCAACATGCCCGACTGGATAAGCGGACAACTTGCCTCACGGGGCTATAAGGCAACGCCAAAGGCACTGCAGATGATAGCCGACAGCTTGGGCAATGACCTTAACCGCATCTGCACCGAGTTGGACAAGCTAATCATAAAGATACCCAAGTCGAAAACCATAAACGATGAAGATGTTGAGCAGAATATTGGAATATCTAAAGATTACAATGTGTTTGAACTGCAAAAAGCCATGGGTAGAAGAGACATTGTAAAGGCGACACGCATAATCAACTATTTTGGCGACAACCCCAAGACAAATTCTCTTGTTGGCACGGTGGCAATATTGTATGCCTATTTCACCAAACTTGTAAAATATCATGCCTCTGTTGACAAGAGCGATGCGGGACTTGCCCTCGTGTTGGGTGTCTCGCCTTACTTCTTGAAAGATTACAAGGAAGCCGCACGCAATTTTTCGCCAAACTCCTGCGTTCGTTGTATTGAGGTTTTGCACGATTTCGACCTCAAATCAAAGGGCTATGGCATTAGCTCAAATGTTGATGTGAAAGACCTCTACCGTGAAATGCTTTTTAAATTGATGCACGTTTAAAAGTTGAAAGTTGAAAGTTGAGAGTTGAAAGTTGAAAGTTAAAAATTAGGAGTTGAAAGTTTAGTCATAGTCACAGTCACAGTCATAATCATAGTCATAGTCATAGTCATAGTCACAGTCAAAGTCATAGTCATAGAATCGTTGAAATATCAAATCCAAATGAAACCAACCTTGTTGTTTATGCTGCTTCTCATCCTTGTTCCTTTGATGGCATTGTCGCAAAACGATGACAGTAAAACAACTATTATCCATATTGACCATGCGCAGCAAATAAGTTATTCAAAAGCCGATGGTGCGCAACGCTTGATAGGCGAGGTGGCACTGCGCCACGATTCAGCTCGTTTCTACTGCGACACTGCTTTCCTTTATGAAAACTCAAAGAGTTTTGTCGCCTATGGCCATGTGCATATCATTCCCAACGACAGTGTTGACATTTATAGCAACAAGATGAACTATGATGGCAATGCCAGGTTCGCCGAGTTTTTTGGCAATGTGAGACTTATGGACGATTCCACTCTGCTTGTGACCGAATATCTCACCTACGACCGCAATTCGCACAAGGCCAACTATCCCAACCATGCCGTCACCACAAGGGGAGAAAACCGGCTTGAGAGTGTGGTGGGCAATTATTTCGACAACATCAAGGAGATGCAGTTTTTCGACAGTGTGGTGCTGACAAGCCCCGACTACACAATGAATACCGATACATTGCATTATAACATGAATATAGAGAAAATGTGGTTTAGAGGGCCTACTACTATAGTTCATGAAGAGAATACCATGACTGGAAGATACGGTTACTATCTTGAAAACGAGCAGATGGTTTACCTTGACAAACGTCCATATTTCTTCAATGCGACACAGACAATGGAAGCCGACTCGATGTATTATTTCCGAAAGATAAAATTTGCAAAGGCATACAATAATGTTGAGATGAACGACACCACATACAAAGTACTCATGAAAGGCAATTATGCCGAAATGTGGCGAGACAGTGGACTGTCGTATGTCACCGACAGCACTCATGCGATATATTATGATAATGAAGACTCTCTGCATATCCATGCTGACACGCTGTTTTTCTATTTCAAGACAGATTATAATGAAAAAGAGAAAATGCTAGGCTACCATAATGTGAGGTTTTACAAGTTTGATATGCAGGGAAAGTGCGATTCGATGGCTTACAATATGTCCGACTCGACGTTGTTGATGCGTGGCAAGCCCTTGCTCTGGTCGAAGGAGACCCAGATGAGCTCCGACTCTATAAATATTCTTATTGCAAACCAAAAGATAGACACTGTTTGGCAGTATAGCAATGCTTTCATAATATCCCGAGATACCATAAAAGGGTATAACCAGATAAAAGGTGTTGACATGGTGTCCATTTTTGACGACGGCAACCTGTCGAATGTCAAAGTCACTGATGAGGCTCAAACCATCTATTGGCTTCGAGAGGAAGATGGCTCTCTTATAGGCGTCAATTCGTCAAAATCAAAAACGATGAATATATTTATGAAAAAGGACGGACATGGCGTTTCGTACATAAAATACTATGGAGGCATTGACGAAACACTGTATCCAGAAAAAGACATAAAAGAAAACGACCGCTATCTTGCCGGTTTCAAATGGTCAGATGAGTTGAGACCCAAATCGGTTGCAGATATCTTCCGGATAAAAGCAGATACTTCAAACGAAAAGACAAACGGAGGAGACTCCTCAAACGATTCTGACAACGAAAAAAAAGTCGAAAAAACACAAAGAAGGAGAAAAAGTAAATAGATAATTGAAGTCTTTTATAAAAAATGCATTTTTTTTTGTTGCAAGAAATAAAAAACGTATCTTTGCACCGTAAAATGGTAAATAAAATATAACAGATATGAAGAAAAGTACAAACATTCTAATCAATGTGATTTTGTTTGCTGTAGTAGTTTTTCTCGCTATTATGGTAGTAAAAAGTATTCAGGCTCCTATCAAGTTCGGTAACGAAAAGAAAGCCCGTGAAGTGCAGGTGATTCAGCGTCTGCTTGACATACGTACTGCTGAACTTCAGTACAAACAAGCCCACAACCGCTACACATCCAACTTCGACTCCCTTATCGATTTCTGCAAAAATGGTGAGATCCCGATTATAAAAATCGTTCCTGACCCCAACGATACCACTTTCACACTTACCATTAACGATACTTTGGGTTATACCAAGGTTATGGACTCTTTGTTTAAGAACCGCATGGACTTCAACGTGAACGACATGCGTTATGTCCCCTTCAGCGACAATGTTGAGTTTGAACTTGCTGACAGTATCATAAAACGTAGCGGAATCTCTGTTCCCGTTTTTGAGGCAAAAACTCCTTATACTGTTTATATGAAAGGCATGGAAGAACAGAGAATCAAGAACGCCGTTGCCGAACAGGAAGATATTGACAAATATGCAGGCCTTAAGGTAGGCTCCCTCGAAGAGGCTTCAACCGAAGGTAACTGGGAAAAACTCTAATTGTGGTTGTATCACCTTACATAAGCTGTTCAAGCAAGGATTTCGATATAAGCCGCATAGCAAAATACGGATTGACCATCCAAATTTCATTGGGTGGTTTTTCTTTTGTCATACAGAATCCTGAACTTAATAGCCTTGTCGCCTTGCAGGCTTTCAACAGCATAGACATCACAAACGACATTTTCCCGGCAATAAAGTCGTTTTGTGCTGACAATAATGTAGATGCGTCTGCTTTTGGGAAAATAACATTTGTAATTGATGATGCCAATTATGCTATCGTTCCTTCTGCTTTTTATGAACAGAAATATGCTGGCACTTATCTGGATTTCTGCAATGATAATTCGGGCAATGAAATAGTTTCAGAGACTGTCGAAAAGGCTGGCTGCGTAGTTGTATATGGCATAAACGGGGAGTACGCAAAAAATCTCCGAACTTTGTCTGACAATGTAGAATTTAGACATTCTGCGTCGATAATTATCGGCAAACTGTTGTCACAGAACATTGGTTTGTCGCAATATGTAAATGTAAGGCATTCCGATTTTGACGTGATGGTTGCAGAAGACAATAAAATACTTTTTTACAATAGCTTTAAATTCAGCGGAGTTGATGAATTTGTATATTATTTGGTGACCGTAATGCGTCAATATGGCAGTACTGACGATGTTGGCTTGTTTTTTATTGGGTCTCTGATGCCCGATTCAGAAGTCGTGAAATTGTCTGAGCGATATGTGCGCAATATTGCCTTTATTGATGCCCATTGCAGAACCGAAATTGATGTGCCTAGCCATTTTTTTTATGTCCCATTAAGCATTGGTTGATTATGAGAATAATAAGAGGCCGTTACCAGCGTCGTCGCATAGAGGCTCCTCGCACTTTGCCCGTGAGGCCTACTACAGATATGGCAAAAGAGAGTCTGTTCAATATCCTCGAAAACTATATGGATTTTGAGGAAGTTGAGGCTCTTGACCTTTTTGCCGGCACAGGAAACATATCATACGAATTGGTGTCAAGAGGTTGTTTGCGCGTTCTCGCCGTTGACGAAAATCAGGGCTGTGTTAAGTTTATACGGGAAACAGCCGAAAGACTTGTTATGAAAGAACTGTCGGTTATTCGTGCCGATGTTTTTCGCTTCGTCCCCAAACACACTTTGAAATATGGTTTGGTGTTCTGCGATCCGCCATACGATTGTGAGCAGTATGACTTGCTTTTAAAAGAAATATTTGAGACGGGTCTTTTGAAAGACGATGGTCTGCTTGTTGTTGAACACAGCAAGCGAATCTGTTTTGATGAGCACCCGAACTTTATGGAGCAGCGGCATTACGGAAAAGTGAATTTCAGTTTCTTTGCTGCAAAGTTTGACGAGTAGGAACTTGCTACCCAAATATCGATTTGTTAGAACCATTGATAAAAAAAAGGTGTGTTTTGAATTTTCAAAGCACACCTTTAAAATTGTATGTCAACAGTTTATTTGACTTCTTGTATGTTGTCCATACCAACTTGAACGGCTTGCATGTTCAGAGGGATGAGCTTGTGAGCGCGTTCTGGCAATGAGTGACGCAGTCCTTCTTCAACATTCTTGTTGTCGATGATGGGGCGTACTTTCAGGAAAGCACCTAAGATAATCATGTTGAACACTTTTGTGTTGCCCATGTCAGATGCCAATTGTGCACCTTCTATGGTGTAAACATGAATGTCTTTACGAGTGGGTTTGTGAGTGATACCGTTGGGGTCATAGATGAGGTAGCCGCCAGGTTTAACTTTGCTTTCAAACTTGTCGAGTGACTGTTGGTTAAGAATCACAGCGGTGTCAAAAGCGTTGAGGATAGGCGAGCATACACGTTCGTCGCTGACTATTACGGTGACGTGGGCTGTGCCGCCACGCATTTCGGGGCCGTATGAAGGCATCCAGCTTACTTCTTTGTTTTGCATGATGCCGCTATAAGCCAATATCTTACCCATTGACAAGACTCCTTGTCCGCCGAATCCGGCTATTATTATTTCTTCTGTCATTTCTTTGTTCTTTTTAGGGTTATTTCTTTATCAGCTCAAAGTTGTCTTTTATGTCGCCTAATGGATAAACGGGCAGCATGTTTTCCTGCAGCCATTTGTTTGCATCCACTGCGCTCATCTTCCAGTTGGAGTTGCAGTTTGATACAATCTCTACAAAGTTCACTCCGTTCTTGTTTTCCATTTGGTTTTGGAAGGCTTTCTTGAGTGCTTTCTTGCAGTTGCGTACCGCTGCGGGTGAGAATACGGCCTGGCGTGTGACATAGCGGGTGCCGGGCAGTTGCGAAATAATGTTGGTAATTTGGAGAGGGAAACCATTGTTTGGTGTTCCGTCAGGCCATTGTGGCATACGACCGTAAGGTGTTGTTGCGGTCTTCATTCCAACAAGGGTGGTGGGGGCCATCTGACCGCCAGTCATACCATAAATACCATTGTTGACAAATATCATTGTGATATTCTCGCCACGGTTGCATGTGTGTATTGTTTCGCAAGTGCCAATAGCAGCAAGGTCACCATCGCCTTGGTACGAGAAGACTATCTTTTCAGGCCATACGCGCTTGATACCAGTGGCACACGCCGGTGCACGGCCGTGAGCTGCTTCAACGAAGTCAACGTCGAAATAGTCGTAGGCCATAACTGCGCAACCTACAGGTGATACACCTATTGTTCTTTCATCAATGCCTAATTCTTCAATAACTTCAGCTATCATACGGTGAACTGTTCCGTGACCGCAGCCAGGGCAATAGTGGAAAGGCTTCTCGGTCAGCAGTTTCGATTTCTGATAAACTAAGTTTTCAGGCTTTACGATATCTTGTATTGTTAATTCTGACATTTTATTTTCCTCCTATAATTTGTTTTTGCATTGCATCAAGAACTTCTTCGGGTGTATGGATTATGCCGCCCACGCGACCAAAGTGTTCTGCTTTAACACGGCCGTTGCATGCGAGGCGAACGTCCTCAATCATCTGACCGCAGCTTAATTCTACTGAGAGGAATCCCTTTACTCCTTTGTCTATAAGGTCGGAAATGGCTTTGCTTGGATATGGCCATAGAGTGATAGGACGCAACAAGCCTACCTTTAATCCAGCTTCGCGACCAAGTTGCACTGATTTTTGTGCTATACGTGCACTCGAACCGTAGGCAACGAATACATATTCGGCATCTTCACAGTTTATCATCTCATAACGAGTCTCGTTGGCTGTGATTTCTGCATATTTTCTTTGAAGGTGACGGTTGTGCTCTTCCATCTTTGCAGAATCAAGGTCCAACGAAGTGACGACACGGTGTTGAGTCCCACGTTTGCGGCCTGACAAAGCCCATGGATATTTCTCTTTAATCTCTTGTTCGGTAAGACGTGCTTTTTGTTCCGGCAAAACAACTTTTTCCATCATTTGACCTATTGCGCCATCCGATAAGATGCAGGTGCAGATGCGGTATTTGAATGCTATGTCGAATCCTAATGCAACGAAATCAGCCATTTCTTGTACTGAGGCTGGCGCCAATACTACATTGTGGTAGTCGCCGTTGCCGCCGCCTTTTGTGTTTTGGAAATAGTCGGCTTGTGAGGGTTGGATTGTTCCAAGACCCGGACCTCCACGTACTACATCGGCAAATACGCAGGGCACTTCTGCACCGGCAATATATGCCAAACCTTCTTGTTTGAGGCAAACGCCTGGACTTGACGATGACGTCATAACACGTTTACCTGCTGCTCCTGCTGCATATACCATATTTATGGCTGCTAATTCGCTTTCGGCTTGCAGAACGACCATACCAGTACGTTCGTAGGGGTTTTGCTCCGACAGATATTCTATCACTTCCGACTGTGGTGTGATGGGATATCCAAAATAGGCATCGGCTCCATAACGTATGGCAGCCTCGGCTAACGCCTCATTGCCTTTCATCAGTTTTAATTCTCCCATTATGTAAGTTTTTATTTGTTAGACTTTTGTTAGGTTACTCCGCAGTTTTGTAAACTGAAATCACTCCGTCAGGACATGTGATGGCGCAACTTGCGCATCCTATGCATGATTCTGGCTTTGCCATAATAGCATAGTTGTAACCTTTACCATTTACTTCTTTTGCCAATTCGATCACACCTAATGGACATGCTGTCATGCATACTGCACAGCCTTTGCATCTCTCCGTGTCGACCACTATGGCTCCTCTGAATTTTGCCATGTTATTTATTGTTTAGAATTTAGATTCAACTATTTTTTTACCAACCACAAAGATAATTGTTTTTTGTTTAGCTCAAACATTTTTTTTGCGTTTTTTTGCCTCCGTTCCCTCAAAAAAGCCTAATTTAAAATTGTTTTAAATTACAATCGGGCACGCCGAAAAAAATGAGCGGATTATGATATGGTCATGCTAAAGTGTTATTTTTGCACTCGGAAATTGTCATTGTTGTTTTATAGGTCTTATGTGCAATTCTTTTGTGGTATTGACTTATTTATTGATTGGGTACAAGTAAACTAAAAACAAAACTGTATGAATCTGATTTTACAAATTGACTTTAAAGAGATAATAAGTGCTTTTGTCGTTATGTTTGCAATAATCGACATAACCGGTTCCATTCCGATATTCCTTGGAATGAAAGAACAGGGGAGGGTGATAAATCCGTGGCAGGCTGTGACAGTCTCCATCTTTCTTTTTGTGGCATTTTTCTTCGCTGGCGACGGATTGCTGCATTTGTTTGGCGTGGAGATTGAAACTTTTGCCGTGGCTGGTTCTGTGGTGATTTTCCTCCTTGCTTTGGAGATGATTCTTGGTGTTGAAATTATAAAGAGCGAAGGCGGCGGGTCCGGTTCGTCTGTTGTGCCAATAGCTTTCCCTCTTATAGCTGGTCCTGGTGCCCTTACAGCTTTCCTGTCTCTTAAGGCTGAATATTCAACAGTTAACATCATGCTGGCCTTGTTGCTCAATATGGTGTTCGCCTTCCTTGTGATGCGATATCTTGACAAGATACAGAAATTGTTAGGCCAAAATGTAATCTACATTTTCCGCAAGTTTTTTGGTGTGATATTGCTTGCCATTGCTGTTAAGTTGTTTGCTTCCAATCTGGTGATTGTCATAAGGCAGTTGTCTGTGTGATTTGGTTTTGCTTTTGCAACATTGGGTTGTTGCAATAAAAAAGAGGATGTCGATATTTTGTGGCTCCCAAAGGTTAGATAAAAAACTATCGGGATTCATGTCAATACGGCATCCTCTTTTTTTGCACGACTGAAAAGCAGTCAATGCAATTATTTTACAGGATGGTCTTCGGCGAACATCTTCAGCCTTTCGGCCAGGATAGGTATCTCGTCGCGTTGTATCAGCGAAGTACAAGCGCGTATGCCTTGTTTTGTGCTGCCGCACGAGTCAAGTGAAATGGCTGATATGCCGTAGTAAAGCATTTCTTCGACGAGGTCTTTTCCTGAGAACCCCGGATAGCAGTATGTGAAGTAGAAGCCATCAGCTATAGGTTCTCCGCAGTCTTCGTCATAAGTGATGTAAAAATTGTTGTCGGTGAAGGCTCTCTTCATAAGTTCGGCCTTGTGTCCATATTCAATGACATCGTTGCGGTAGTTGTATGTTCCATCGCTTACGGCCTTCATTACAGCGGCAAGTGCATATTGTGCCGAGTGTGATGTGCCTGAGCTTAGTGGGTGCAGAGCACCAAAGAGTATGGCACGGAGGAATATCTCTTGATTGCAGAATTCCTTAAGGCAAGGGAATTTACGTTTTGCCAGGTTGTTGCTTATTCCTAATATTGCGCAACGTTCTCCAGCATAGCTGAAGGCTTTTGAACTGGAAATCATCAAGATGTAGTTGTCGGTGTATTTACCTACTGTTGGTTGGAAGGGCTCGACACCAGGGTGGCTGTAGTCCTTGCGGAAGTCCATCCCAAAATAGGCAAGGTCTTCAATCACTATTACATCGTATTTTTTTGCCACTTCGCCTATGATGCGAAGCTCTTCGTTGGTGAGGCATACCCATGTGGGGTTGTTGGGGTTTGAGTAAAGCAGGCTGTGTATATTGCCTTTGCTTAGCACTTCTTCCAGTTTGTTGCGAAGCTTCTCGCCACGGTATTCGTATATGTCAAAATTTTCCATCGGTATGCCCAATACTTTGTTTTGGAATTTGTGCACAGGAAATCCTGGGTCGATGAAAAGTATTGTGTTTTTCTTTTTGTCGGTATGCCCGGAAATCATAAAAGTTGCGAAACCGCCTTGCATGGAACCTACTGTTGGTATGCAGTTGGCTGGGTCAACATCCAGGTCAAGGAACATCTTGATGAATCTAGATGCTTCTTTTTTCAGTATTGGTGCGCCATCAATGGGCGGGTAATTTGCTGCTACGCCGTTTTCTAAGGCTTTGATTTGTGCTTCAATGCCAACGTGTGCAGCAGGAAGACCAGGGTTGCCTATCTCCATGTGGATGAATTTTTGTCCACTGGCGGCTTCAAGGTCACGGGCTAGTTTGTTGATTTCACGTATTCCGGCTCCGCCAATGCTGGACAGGCCGCTTTCGGCAAAGAGTTTCTTTGCCAACTCGGTTGGAACGATGTTTTTTTTCATCTCTATCTTTTTATGTTTTAGGAGCATGCTCCTTACTTTGATTTAATTTTGGGCAAAGTTATAAAATTTCTTTTTATCAAACAACTTATTCTTTTGAAAGTTCTATTCCGGCACCAAAAAGTGCAAAGTCATATTTTATGGGGTCTTCTTTGTCAAGTGTGCGTAATACCTTTGTTATTTCAACTGCTGTTGTTTTGTCGTTGCTTTTGCGTGTAGTGATGTTGAGCATTCGTGCTATGTTGCCTACATGGACATCTAAAGGAATTATTAGTTGTGAAGGGCTGATTTTTGTCCATACGCCAAGGTCGGTTATTCCGTCGTTGCGAACAAGCCAGCGTAGAGCAAGGTGCAGGCGTTTGCATGCTGATTTGTCGGGGTTGGCTATGTGTTTGCTAAAACTGTTGTTGGCTTCGTGCATAGCAAGCCTCAGCCGTTTGATGCCATTCCACATGTCGGTGCCAACAAACAGATTTTCCATGCTCTCGTTTTCTTTGTATATATGTCTTAGGCCTTTGCATATATAAATAAGGTCACGGCCGAAAAAAGTACGGTGTATTGGCATGGAAGGCTCCATTTTGTATAGTTTTGCCGTCATTGCAAAATCATACGGCGATTTGCCCGTCAAGGCCAAAAGGCGTTCGGACGATTTTAGGATTGTTTGGCGACGCCCCCATGCAATGGTTGAAATAAGCAAAGCCATGATTTCCATATCCTGTTTGTTTTTGTAACGCTGTACGAACTGGACAGGGTCGTCTGCTGAAAATGAAGGTGTGTTGTAGCGTCCCACAAGCTCGTCCATTTGTTGCTTGAACAAGGGGTGTGGGTACTTTATTAAAGAAGACCTGAGCATGTCTCTAAAATGAGGTGATTGGAATTGTTTTTAAGCCTTGCCGTTTGATTTGTGGTGGTCACTGTTGGAAATATGCATGATTATGCTGTTTGAACAGGTTCTTCTCCTGTCTTGCTTTCTGCGGTTTGTTCGCTTTCTTGTCCGGTGTTTTCTGAGGTTGTAGAGTGGGTTCCCTTTTTAAGTATAGGCATTTTTTTTAGTTTTTTGATGCGTATGGGAGTTATAACCAAAACCATTAATATCTCCAAAGCATATTTCATCCATGGATGGATGCTTGTGGTGATTAGTTGGTAGATGATGAGGATGAATGAAACGACTACAAAAATGGCCTTGCCGGATGTCTTTTTGCATAATATTAGTATAAGGCTTGTTACCAAAATTAGGGACAACAACAGTCCTCCTGCAAGTGCGGCAATGTCAATGTATTGGTTTTGGTAGATGCTTTGTTTTCCAAGGTAAAAGAAATCTATTGAATAGCGGTAAAATACTAAAGCCACAATATGATATGCCAGCATTATGGCATAATAAGTCAATGCGAAACTTGCGGCAAGTTTCATCGCGAAAGTCAATTTGGGCTTCAAATAGAAGAATTCTTCTAGTTCTGGTTTTTTATTGTTCATTTTTCCTCATCTCAATTTGTTTGAATCCAAGGTGGTAAATCACTATGAACATTATGGTTGTCAAGATGTCGCTCCAGAAAGGCGATGCGGGTAGTGTGTTGTAAACGAAAAGTGATGATGCCAATATTACGCATAGTTGAGAAATGGAGTAGATGTACACACCTGTTTTATTGAGTTTCAACATTTTTATGACACCTATGAGCGAAGCTATGAAGAGTGCGAATGTGATTATGTGATAGACTGGGTTTATTGAAACCATGATTTTTGCGTTTTCCATCAACATATTAATATCGTTGTCGTCAGAGATGCCTACAAAGGGCTGCATGTATTGCTCAAATTGTCCACTTTCTATTAAGGCAGTCATTGCAGGAGTGCCAATATACATTATCAGAGAGCTGAAAATCTTGAAGCAAGCGTTTATGAAAGAGCATATTAACAATATGTTCATCATTGTAGGTAGTTTCACTTTGTTCTTGTTGTTGGTGTCGTTTTCCATTTCGGTGTATGCTTGGCTGTTGCTTGCCGGTGAACCGGCAAGCAACGGTTAAACATCTTGGCTTTATTTGTTTGTTAGTTTGTCGAATTCAAGTTTGTAGTCTTGTATGAATTTGACGGACTTAGCTATTTCGGTGTACATTACTCTGTCGGTCTTGACAAACTCGACGCATTTGCGGTATTCGCTGAACAAGCCTTCGATAAATGGTGATGATTTCAAAGGACGGCGGAACTCGAGTGCTTGTGCGGCATTAAAGAGTTCTATTGCAAGTATTCTTTCAAGGTTTTCGGCTACGCGCAGTGCCTTGGTGGCTGCGTTGGCGCCCATGCTGACGTGATCCTCTTGTCCTTGGGATGATTCGATACTGTCAACCGAAGCTGGCGAGCAAAGTTGTTTGTTTTGGCTTGCAATGCTGGCTGCGGCATATTGAGGAATCATGAATCCTGAATTGAGTCCAGGCTCGGCTACAAGGAATGAAGGCAGTCCGCGTTTGCCGCCAATGAGTTGGTAAATTCTGCGTTCGCTAATGTTGCCAAGTTCTGAAAGTGCAATGGCAAGGAAGTCGAGTGTGATGGCTAGGGGCTGGCCGTGGAAGTTGCCTGCTGAGATGACGAGGTCTTCGTCAGGGAATATGGTCGGGTTGTCGGTAACGGCGTTAATCTCTTCGCTGAACACAGACGACACATAGTCGATGGAGTCTTTTGAAGCGCCGTGCACTTGTGGTATGCAACGGAAAGAGTAGGGGTCTTGAACGTGTTTCTTTTCTTGGGCTATTATTTGGCTTCCTTTAAGGAATTCGCGGAAACGGCGTGCTGTGACGATTTGCCCGTTGTGGTGGCGCACCTGGTGAACTTGGTCGAAGAAAGGCTCTATGCGTCCGTCGAAAGCTTCCAAGGAGACACAGCCTATAAGGTCTGCCATGTAACTAAGACGGAAAGCCTTCAACAATATGTAGGTTCCATAGCTGCTCATGAACTGTGTGCCGTTGAGCAAGGCAAGTCCTTCTTTTGATTGCAATGTGATGGGTTCCCAACCAAATTTGTTGAGTACAAGGGTGGCGGGTACTATCTCACCGCGATAATGCACTTCGCCGAGACCAAGCAAAGGAAGCATTAGGTTTGCAAGAGGGGCAAGGTCGCCTGATGCGCCTAACGACCCTTGGTTATATACTACTGGCAACACATCGTTGTTGAAAAAATCGATAAGACGTTGTACGGTTAAAACCTGTACGCCAGAATTGCCGTATGAGAGGCTCTGCACCTTGAGCAGGAGCATGAGGCGGACTATCTCCTCAGGAACCATTTCGCCAGTACCGCATGCGTGCGACATCACCAAATTTTTCTGAAGTTTGCTGAGGTCTTCTTTTGAGATGCTATGGTCGCAGAGTGAACCGAATCCGGTGGTAACACCGTAAATTGGCTTCTCTGGATTCTCCATCTTCTTGTCAAGATAGTCACGGCATTTTTGTATGCGTCTTATTGCATCGTCCGAAAGGGCCAGTTTGTAACCGTTGGCTAAAATTTCGTTCACTTGTTTGAAAGTGAGTTCTTTTGAACTGATGTAATGCGTTTTCATATTGTATTGATTTGTAATTTGTTGTTTCTAATGATAAATGGTGCTTGTTTGTTATATTATGCTGCTGTAATAAGTATTTCTGAGGATATTTTGTCGCTTAAGACATATTTCATTTTTTGACTTTCATAGACTCTGACATTTTTGCCTTCGTTTTTCAGAATGTCAATGATGACTTCAATAGGGGGTATTCCGTCAGAACGATAAGAAATAGCTAAAATGCTGTCTTTGAAGTTGTGAATTAGTTTCTCAAATGCCGTCGTGATGGTTTTCGGGTTGGTCCATTCTGAAGGGACGGCTTTTAAGCGCCGGTGTTTGCTTGAATAATCGATTTTTTCGCTCCAATGTTCATAATCCATCAAGCCTTCTAAAAAATGATAGAAATCAGCGTAGTTTACGCCAATGCCGTTTGATGAGATGTATGGTGTGTCA
>JAZLGA010000071.1:0-6236 GCA_045616045.1 Bacteroidales bacterium
ACCAGCAGCAGCGAAGGCCGCTGCACGCTCGTGGTCGAAAACACCGCAGGCTACGCCGAGGGCGATTTTGAATGCAAGAAATGAAAAATTGATTGTTGAACCTAAAAAAACAAACACAATGAGCAAAATTAGTAACTTTGCACTGTTTTCGGAGAGGGAGCCGCCGGTGATTGGGCCATCCCTTGCCTGCCGTGGGAACAAGCCGTGCAAGCAAGGGAGAACAAAAAAAAGCAAGCGGCTGCCCGAGTTCCGGTTCATAGTGCGACAGCCGAGAAATCGTATGGAACACCCGCACAAACAACTAAAATCAATAAGAACAAAAAATGAAAAAGAACATAATATTGAGCGTTATTGCCCTCGCAGCGATAAGCATGACTATAGGCTTCGTGGCCTGCAAGAAGGAAAAAGACACAATAAACGAAAAACAAAATCAAAAAGAAAACGTTGAGAGGAAGCCGATAGCGGTTGTGAATAAACACACTGGCAAAATAACTTACAATATCACTGCTGAATTGATGCAAGAAAAATTGAGTTATTCAACTTATTCCAAAAATGCGAGCAACATTATTTTTGAATCCTTTGAGATAGTATCAACAGATTCAAAAGAATCAAAAAATGGAGGCGTACGATTCTCAATTATTGACACAGATTCTGAAAAGTCTTATACCACACAACTTAATTCCAGGTTTCTTGAAACAAAATCAGATGACGACTATGTATCGTATTATTTTGCTGACGACTTTGAAAATGGTAACTTCACATATTTCAATCGTGCAAAAAACGGCACATTTAAAATTTCAGTTCAGAACTTTGAAGTGACTGAAGTCGAAGAAGTACACGATAGTACTCTATGCTATCTTCCAAGTGCAAAAGTGACTGTTACTTGCGAAAGCAACGGGTGCGTATCTGAAGGATGTAAAGTTTATTACGACAGGTATGGGAACCCTGAAGGTTGCACCGACTGCGGAGCGTCAGGTCAAAATGTATATTGCAAGAAAATTGTAACATCAACATCGGGCAATGGCGATATAATTGGAATACTCGGCATTGCCGCAACAGTCTTGTTTGGAGTATTAGCTTTAATATGACAAAATAAACCATAAAAACAGATAAAATGAAAAGACTCTGTGTGTTTTTCTTCTCGGCAGCCATATTATTCTCACTCACGTGTTGCACCATCAAATCGGTTGATTATCTGAGAACCGCAAAAAAAGCCACCGAAGGCAAAGAATGGATAAACTTGACACTGTCGAAAGACATTTACACTGGTAACGAATACATACGCACCGACCTTTTTCAAGTTTACATACACAACGACGAAAGCAACCCATACTATGTCTTGTACAATACAGGAGCACTGTGCTATACGAAAGTAGGAAAAACAGAGTTGCTTATTGCCGACAACAGGAACCGCGAGCTGACAAGCATTTCGAGACAGGACAACGAGGACTTATTCAAGCAATTTGCCTACGAAACAGATCAAGTTGCGCTTAACTTCCTGCCATTCTATTTTGTCGGCCTGCCTGACAAAATGTGGAGAGACTACATACCTATGGTTGATTTTATCAACGACACAGTAATCAACGCCATGAATTGCAAAGAATATGTTTATTCACGACACTACAAGGAACTCAGCAACGAGACAGGCGAATTTGATGTTTCTCTTAAAAAAGAATGCCACTCATGGATAAATATCGAGACACTTACGCTCGACAGCGTGGCTGTGTTCGTCATTTATGACAAAGAAGCCCCCACGCGGCGTTACTCCGACTATTTCTATGTGCAGTCGATTGACAATGAAGACAAAACGGCTTTTTTCGATTCGGTGTTCAACTTTGACAATCCTTCATATATAGGCTACACGAGACACACGGAGTCTTTTCTGCCCTTCAGCCGGACGATGGGCAATGCGAAAGACCTCAACAGCGATAATCTGCAATTCCCACTCGTAAGCCTGTCCACAAGCGACACCACCAGCCTTGCCAACGAGGAAGGGTGGCTGCTGCTCGATATGTGGCGTTTCGGCTGCCCAGGCTGCGACCTTGGTTTCAGAAACCTTGCCAACGAGAAAGACTCGCTTGGCTACAGGATTCTGGAGCACGAAGGGGTCAAGATTATTTCTGTAAACACAAACTCTGACAACACTGAACTTCTATCCGAGTATGCCACAGCTTTTCGGTGCGAAGACATCATCTATCACGGCAAAGGTTTGCAGACTGCGCTTTATGTCAATGCTTTCCCGATCTATTTCCTCATCTCACCCGACAAACAAATAATCTGGCGCGGAAACCATCTCGGCGACTATTCAGAACTGCTCAAAGCCAAAGAGAATTATGAAAAATCACTAATAACAAACTAAAAATGAAGAAGATAACTATAACACTGATATTTTTATCCGTCTTTGCGTGCCTTAAGGCTCAGGACAATGGCAGCAAAGCACCACAGATTGCCTTCGCAGAAATGGCATTTGCTTTTGATACCCTAATGCAAAACGCTCCTTGTGAGCATCTGTTCTCGTTCGCCAACACTGGCGATGCCCCACTTGTGGTCTCATCAGCCTTCAGCTCGTGCGGCTGTGTGATTCCCGAATGGCCTAAAGAGCCTGTCATGCCAGGAAAAACGGGGGCGATAAAGGTGGTTTACAACACCACGAAAGCGGGCAGTGTCAACAAGGCGATAGTGGTGAAATCAAACGCCGCAAACAATCCCAAGGCCGTGCTTCGCCTGAAAGGAACAGTGGTGGAGAAAATGGTTAAATAAACACCTTCGCCTTCCTAATTAAAGGAACAAAAACAAAAAAGAATACACAAACAATTAAAATTCAGCAATTTAAAATTATACAAAAAAATAAAAAATATTATTGAGCATCATAGCTCTCGCAGTTTTAAGCATGACTATAGGCTTCGTGGCCTGCAAGAAGGAAAAAGAGACAGAACCATCTTACGCCAATCAAAAATTAGAATTTGCTTCATCTCCTGATTCTAACACAACACTTATATCTGTACGGCCAGCAGCTCATCGCACACCGTCCTGCATATCAGCAATGGCTACTAACCCCGAATTCGAACTATTCGATTTTGACAACATACTGCACTATCATCAATTCGACACGACAGGCTTCTATGTTTATTATATCCCCTCTCATCTTGTGCCAACTGACATTTTGTGTGTCGGTGTAACAGCCAGCGACAATGAGATGAAGGTCTGAATGATTTTGAGTCTGCCATACGACTTTGATTACCAAACTTATTACAAAAATGGTTACTTAGCATATGTCGAGGCCTATACTTACGATTATGAAGATATTTTCTTCACTGGTTACTTAGATGTGCAAAACAATAGTTTCAAATTTAGTTATGTCAACCCCTATTTGTACGAAAACGATTTGTCAAAGCCACCTCCTATATGGCATTGGAACGAAATGAACACTTGCGAAAAGATACTTATCGGATCGGAGTTACTATGGGATGTTGGGTTTTCAGCAGCACTTCCACTTGTGGGTAGCATAGTGGCTGGCACAATCAATGGAATGGCATACGATTATATGCGGAGGAAAGTCTGTCATTAACACAAAACTCATGAAAACACTTAAAGACTTGGATTTTTTTGGCGATGACAGGCCTGTCCTGAAATTTGCGGTAGCATTAGTGACTATCAACATTGCTAAACTGTTGGGTAATCTGATTTACTCGTTTATAAGCAACGAGGGGCTTGACTGGCCACAAATCGGTTTTTTCATCTTTTTGACAGCCATTACCGTGCCGTGCTACTTCCTTGCGCGCCTTGTGGCATATCGCACGCATTGGTTTCCGTGTATAAAAAACAAGAACAGAGTTATGGCGGCGACGTTTTTCGTGTTATGCATTGCTGGGGTCGCCGCGGCCATAGTGTTCACCTGAGGCTTTTATCCGCGGCTACGCAACACTGGATATTCCAAATAAGCTAAGAGGCGTGGTGGGTAACTGGTTCATTGACTTATTAAATCATACCACGCCCCGAGCCTTTTAAAAAAGTCTCATAAATATGGAAAGCCTCTATAGGCTACTCTTTTCCACAGGCTAAAAGCCTGAAAGAAAGGATGAAAGTCCTTATAAGCAAACAAACAAGTTATAAATTTATAAGTTTATACCAAAAATCAAAAACATGAAAAAAAGTGATACTGAGCATCATAGCTCTAAAATGGACTAAATGTCTCTCCATTCCTTTGGACTTGCGACCTTTGGCATGATGCTTTTTACAGCAATCCAGAGAAATTTTTGGGCTAAAGACTCATCTTATCCACAACAGCACCATCGACATTTCTGTCCAAAACCACATTGATAACACCCACTGGTGAAAACAGAAGCCGCTGCACCTTGGTTGTTGAAAATGCCACGGAATATGCCGAGGGCGACTTTGAAAGAAAATGAGATTTGATTGACTGCGAGACACACAACACGAGATTCCCTGACGATTCAGTCATTGTCATAGTCGATACAACAGAATTATCATTAAAAAAGTCATTGGTGTCAGATAGAAAATTGAAAATGTCAGAGTGTACAATAACAATAATAATCATCGTATCGGCCATATTTGGCGGCGTAATGGGACAGCGACACCTCAAAAAGAACAAGAAGGGGGATTAGTCAAAACTTCCAACAAAACTCTGGATAAAAATCAGTATTTTTCATATTTTTCCATAGAGTTTTGCAAGAAACAGAATCCAAACAAATTGCCAAATGCCAATGGGCGATTGTTGATTGCAGACAGTTTTTTCGTACCTTTGCGGCATGAAAACCCTCCGCCGCATAACATGTATCTTGTTGGCAATCATAGCCCTGACGGGGTGTGACCACACTGCCCGCCGCGCATGGCGCATGCTCGAGCACGCCGAGGCTTTGCGCTATTCCGACCCCGACAGCTGCCTCTGCATCATCGACAGCCTGATGCGCATGGAGATACACTATGGTGAGCGTTTCCGCATGGAGATGGCCATGTTGCAGGCCGAGACCCTCTTCGACAGCCTCGGCGAGCCGCGCAAAGTGCGTGGCTGCTTTGTGACCACACTGCCCGACCTTGCCGACGCATCCGAATACTACAAACGCAAAGGCGACCTTGACCATGCCGCCCATGCCGCCATGCTCTACGGCTTCGACCAGAAAAACTTCGGCTACCCGAAAGCAGCGACAAACTCTTTCAAAAAAGCCGAGCAATACGCCCTGACGAAAGGCGACTCGCTGACAGCGGCACGGGCCGACTACCATATTGGCGACCTGCTATATTATAATGGTATGAAAAAAGATGCCATTATAGCCTTGAAAAAAGCAGATTCTCTTTTCGGAAGAAATCTTTCAGAAAAAGCCAGAACACTCAACAAAATGGCTGTGTGTTATATATTAATTCCCGATTACGACAGTACCGAATGGTGCCTGAATCAAGGTCTATATTATGCCAAAACATCCCAGTCAGAGAATACAAGGCAAAAAATCCTGATTAATTTTGCGGTCTTGTATCGCCAAAAAGGCGACTATGAGAAAGCGATTGAATACCTGATCACTTTTAAATCCGAGAACAAAGATTCAGAATCCAACTTGTATTTCAACCTCAATATGAGCAATGTTTTCCTCTCGATGGGCGCAATCGACTCGGCTGAATATTATTTGCATCGCATCGAACCAATGTTGGCTGACACTACAATACGCAAAGAAACGGTCATCTCATGCTACGCATCTTTGTCGGCCATGGAGCAGGAAAAAGGGAATGTCACGAATGCCCTGCTGTATCGAGAGAAGCACGAAGACGAGTTGTATGACCTGATGAAAAACAGACAGGAGCAAAACGTGAAACACGCCATGTTGAAATACGACTACGAATCGCTTCAAAACAGGCTCGGCAAACGAATTGGCACTCAACAGAGAATCATCACTATTGCTACAATATTGCTTTCATTGCTGCTTGTTGCTGCAATAGTTTTTGTTGCGCATATAGCGAAAATGAGGAAACAGGAAGTGGAAATGAAAAACAACCTTTTCTTATTCACGCAACGCAACAAGGAACTTGCCGACACCTGCGAAGCCGAAAAGAGAGTCGCCCTCGACTATGCGAAACGACTGGCAGAAAGCGACGAAACCAACCGACAAGCCGCCCTCGACTATGCTGACAAGATTGACAAATTGAACAAAAGCTACGAGAAAGTCGTGCAGGACTACGGACAGAAACTCACCGACAAGATGAAAAAAGAAGTTGCGGTGATGCAA
>JAZLGA010000072.1:0-3082 GCA_045616045.1 Bacteroidales bacterium
CAAATCGTAAAAAATCATCCATACGTAGCCGAGTGGAACATGTGTTTGGCTTTGAGGAATGTGAAGATAGCCAGTGGCTGTCGATAGTGGTCCCGTAGGGATTGCAAGCGGAGCGCAGCAAAACGGAGAATACCTAGGCTCTCGACAAGGACTATCGGATTTGTGAGAGCGAAGTCTGCAATCTTTCTCAAAAATATGATCTATAATTTCTTCCGGTTAGAACAGATAACCCGCTTGGGAATCAACTAACAACCAAGCTCTTGGAATAGTATTTATGTGTAACATACTGATAATCACCCCCCTCATAGAAACACAATAAGAAAAATGTAGAAAATAATATTGATATAGAAATATTTTTTGTAACTTTGCAGACTGAAATTAGGTGCGAAGCGGCTAACGACTAAAACGGAGAGCCCGAGGGCTTGCCTTCGAGGCCGTAGTGAAAAGTCGTCACGACCAAAGGGAGTAAACAAGGCTCTCCGTCGAACACCTAAGAACAAAAAATTGAATTTTTAGAGCCTACCTCTACTAAATTATGAAAGCTACAGAAGACAAAGATGTCATTAAAGACCTTGAACTAACTAGGGCATTCACATTACTTGATGATAAGAATCCAGACGCAGCATCCTTGAAGTTCCACAAAATAGCAGAGAAACTTTTCGAAGAATATCAGATAGCAAAAGGCAATACAAGGTATGACTTCGAAGAGGTTGAGTTTTATCTTTATACAGAGAAGCACCGGGACAACAACCACGTCTATCCGCGCGATTGCGAAGCTGGGGAATGGTTTGTGCATTATAGTGGTGTGGATTTGACATTCCAGACATTGAAAGAGGGAAACAAGGTAACGCAATGCGGCGGCATACTTATCAGAAGAATCAAGAAAGTTGGCGGAGAATCTGTTGGTGGTCCATTGCGATGCCTCATGGAACTGTTCAATGGACAAGAAGAACCTATACTTGTAAAGATACAGAAGCAAGAAATACGCTTTGAGACCACTCCTCGTATTGGGATCATTACAGATAAGGTTCCCGACAAATGCAGGTATCGCTTTGTTCAAAAAGATTTAGAGATAGCAATTAACAATAAGGCTCCACAATACCAAAAAGCCGAGATTGTGATAATGGACAAGAAATACACGTACAATCCTCAATATGAGCAATAGCCCCATCATCTGTACATCTGCCTATCTCCGCACCACAAAGGCCACCGCAAAGATTGCATCAGATATTTCGCAAGCGCTTGAACGACTTGGTATTGAGCACATCGAGTTGCAAAATACCAACGACTATTGGTGCCGCGACTACATGCCAGTACGTCTATTTGAAGATGGGACTTATAGCACATATTCCTATCGCCCCGACTATCTTTGGGATTACAAATCGAAGCACCAGTACATCACAGAACAATCAGACGCGTGCAAGGAACTCGGCTTGTTCGCGCCAACAGACATGGGAATCATCTTTGATGGAGGGAACTACGTTCGCTGCAACGGCAAGGTGATCATGACCGACAAGATCTTCATGGAGAATCCGCTCTGGTCGGCCGAAGAACTATTGCGGCATCTTCATCACGCCCTTTGTGCCGAAATCGTCATCATTCCATGGGACATGAGCGACCCTTGCGGACATGCCGACGGAATGGTAGCTCCACTCGACGACGGCCGCTTGCTGCTCAACAACTACGTTCAAGACAAAAAGAGCAAGGATTTCTGCAAGAGGCTGCACAAGATTCTTGATGCCCATTTTGAGGTGGTTGACCTATCGTTTGACTGCAAGCCAGACCCAGACTCGTGGTGCCACCTCAATTTCGTAAACCTTCCCAACGCGATTCTATTGCCAGCATTGTCCGAAGACTTCGATTGCGACAGCGATAAGGAGGCTATCCGAGTAATGCAAGACCTCTTCCCCCATAAGCAGATAATCCCTATCTGTGCAAAGCCTCTAATAAAAGAAGGCGGAGCCCTGCATTGCGTCACCTGGGAGTATGTGCCAAACAAACAACAAGTGGTACCATAAAAAAGCATGACCTATTGAGACAGTTAACGACATGTTTTGGGGTTACTGTGTCGCTGACACCTATAAGTGTGTCCATCACCGGAACCACCATTGCCCTAAAAAAGATCAACTTACAAGAAATGAACTATTTACAAGAGTGAATAGCCAGCCTCAAAACAAGATAGTGTCTGTAATTAAGGAATTTTAATGACAAGCAGACAAAAGTTAGCGACAAGTTGACGACAAGTTTTTGGGGCATCGTGTCGTGAACTTTCGTTAAAAACAACCCTGGTTTATTGGGCGATTCGTCATCAGAACTTAATAGTAAAAAAATCAAGTTGACTACAGAAACATCACTTGATGTTTGAGGTGCAAAATTATACAAATTCCGCCAAATCCCCAAATTTATTTTGCCAAAAATAAGAAAAATCCCCAAATTTATTTGGGCTAAAATAAGAAGAATCCCCAAATCTTGCTATCGCGTCCTGCGCTCTGCGCATCACTCAGCCCCACCCGTCGATCCATTTCAGTCGCAGGCCAAAGCACGCCTCTCCACTGGAGAGCGCTCATCCTGATGTTTGTCGTATCAGACATCAGTCTGGCAAGGAACGAGGGGCAAAAGGAGATCACTTTTTAGTAGTCAGCTTCTAATAATTGGTTTTCGGCGGTGGTCCTAATAGGTATATGACTATAGGTAACTTCTAAAAATTCGACGTATGAACGAGATATTGGATAACATATACTTTTTCGCGCTTTTCGATTCTGAACGGCATCTTTCTTCTTTTCATTCGGTTACAATGCACCGCATTAGCAGCACTGATGTTGCCGAGCCTCGGCATAGCAAACGAATTTGCTCTGCTCTCAACAATTGCAACATTGCGCCCTCACTCAAAGACGAAATCTGCTTGCCCATAATCAAAAATCGTTTGAAAACCAATTTTTAGAAGTTACCTATATATAAAAACCGACAATTCCTCGAATTAATGTATGGAATTGTCGGTTATACTAAGTTTCTGTTATCTGCCGCCTCTTCTTTCTGGTCCTTTCAGGTCTGTTTTCCCGAATCTCAGGGTAGCGCTGAGGCT
>JAZLGA010000073.1:0-2822 GCA_045616045.1 Bacteroidales bacterium
CAATGACCATCGCATAGCCATGGCATTGACTGTCATGGCTATAAGACAGCCTGTCGTGAGACTGTCCAGCCATGATGTGGCAAAGAAGTCTTATCGTGCCTTTTGGAATGATATGCAAAAATTAGGCTTCTGTCTGGAACACTAATTCCTGAGATATTTATTTTGGCAAAAAAAACTTTTTTGTTGTTGTGTTAGAAATAAATTGTACATTTGCATATTATTGAAGGGTTATGAAAGTAGAATTGTTTATACCTTGTCATTTGGACCAATTCTATCCGCAAACGGCTATGAACGTTTACAAGCTGTTGAGGAAGGCCGGTGTTGATACGGAATATAATCCCGACCAGACTTGCTGCGGCCGCATGGCTTACAATCTTGGCTACGTTGACGACGCAATAGAACTTGGAGACAAGTTTCTTGATGCCATAACAAAAAACGACTATATCGTTGTCCCTTCCTCATCATGTGTAGCTTATATGGTGACAAAAGGCGAAAAACTATTTTTCAACACCCCTAATCACCATAACTACAAGGAAGTTAAGAAAAACATACGTGAACTAAGCGACTTCCTTGTGAACGTGCTGCATTATGACAACTTCAACGCATCATTCCCGCATAAGGTGACCTATCATGACTGTTGCAGTGCCAAAGGCTTGCTTGGCATAAGCAGCCAACCACGACAACTGCTCTCAAAAGTGGAAGGTCTTGAACTGCTTGAGATGCATCAGTCTGACATGTGCTGCGGTTCCGACCACTCTCTTATGCTTTACAACGAACCCGTTGCATCGGCAATGGCAAACAGAAAAATCAAAAACGCACTCAACACAGGCGCTGAATACATCGTGTCAACCGACATGACATGTCTTATGCACATGGGACTTTACGCCGAAAAACAAAACATACCCATGAAAGTAATGCATATTGCCGATGTCTTGGCCAGCGGCTGGTAAAAATTATTTAGCTATGGAAAATGAAAAATCATATTTCGTTCACGAAAGCAGTTATGTCGATGACGATGTGACCATAGGCAAAGGCACAAAGATATGGCATTTTTGCCATGTGCAGCGTGGCGCTACCATTGGCGAGAACTGCTCCTTGGGACAAAACGTTAACATAGGCAACAACGTGAAGATTGGTAACCAAGTGAGGATCCAAAATAATGTCTCTGTTTATGAAGGTGTCGAAATCGAAGACAATGTGTTTTGTGGTCCCAGTTGTGTCTTTACCAATGTGACCACACCACGAGCCCATTTCCCCGTGCATGGTGTCTATGCCAAGACTCTGATATGCGAAGGCGCATCGTTGGGCGCAAACTCGACAGTGGTGTGCGGACATACCGTGGGCAAGTCAGCCCTCATAGCCGCCGGCGCTGTGGTCACAAAAGACGTGAAACCTTACGCACTCATGGCAGGAGTGCCCGCACGACAGATAGGCTGGGTGTGCGAATGCGGCAAACGTCTTGATGCCTCGATGAAATGCCAATGTGGACGCCGCTATATGCAAAAAGATGGCAACATGAACAAGGTCAACTGATTAACTTCCACCATTAACTATTAACCAACCGCTTATGCAATTTAGAGACTTAAAGAGACAATACGAGGCCTTGAAGCCGGAAATGGACAAGGCTATGCTTGAAGTGGCTGCTTCAAGTGCATACATAATGGGACCAAAGGTGAAAGAAATGGAAAACGCTTTCGCCGATTATGTTGGAGTGAAACACTGCCTGGCATGCAACAGCGGCACCGATGCCCTTTTGCTAGCCCTTAAGGTTTGGAATGTGAAAGAAGGCGATGCCGTTTTTGTACCAAGTTTCACTTTCTTTGCCTCGGCCGAAGTGGTCGCTATGCAAGGAGCAACACCCGTTTTTGTCGATGTTGACGAAAATACCTATAATATTGATGTCGCAGATTTGGAGCGCAAGATAGAACAAACCCTGAGAAAAGACAAGCTGACACCTCGTGTGGTCATCGCCGTTGACCTGTTCGGCCTGCCTGCCGATTTCGATGCAATTCGCAAAATTACAGATAAATATGGCCTTTATCTTCTTGAAGACGGAGCGCAGGGCTTTGGTGGCGAACTGAACGGCAAGAAGGCCTGCTGTTTCGGCGACATAGGCACAACATCGTTCTTCCCGGCAAAGCCGGTGGGCTGCTATGGCGACGGAGGCGCTCTCTTCACCAACAACGACGAATGGATTGCCTTGGCCGATTCACTTCATGTGCACGGCAAAGGTACTGACCGCTACGACAATGTGCGTATAGGCATGAACTCACGCCTGGACAGCGTTCAAGCCGCCGTCTTGCTTGTCAAACTGAAAGCTTTCGCCGACTATGAACTCAACGACATCAATATGGTCGCTCACCGTTATGCCAAACTGCTTGACGGTGTGGTCAAGACACCCTTTGTGCCAGATGGCTATCTGTCAAGTTGGGCACAATATACCATACAACTGCCTGACGCCTCGCTCCGTCCCAAACTGCAAGAGGCCTTGAAAACCCACGATGTTCCTACGGCAATCTATTATCCCATAGGAATGCATGCCCAGACTGCTTTTAAATACCTGAATCCGGAAGACAACCTGTGCCCGGTGACCGAAAGACTCTGCCATACTGTCTTGGCTTTGCCTATGCACCCTTATCTGACGGAAGACGAGCAAGTTATGATATGTGATATAATTAAGAATAATGATTATCCGCAATTAACCGACTAAAAATTTGGCTGAATCGCAGGAAATGCTTATCTTTGCACCAAATTTGAAATTCCACTGCAAGATGAAGTTGTTTGAATTTACCCAACGTTTTCCCGACGAGGCATCCTGCGAG
>JAZLGA010000074.1:0-15707 GCA_045616045.1 Bacteroidales bacterium
GTGGGGGAAGTTGTGCACTGCAACCTCAAAAAAAGCCACTCCGCAACCACATCACGACTTTTCAACAACCCAGAACGTGCGCATCGAATGTAAACACTCCTTCTCGAATTAGCAAATTTTTATTCTGCGGAATTTAGGTAAATTAAAAACAGCATAATAAAAACAAGCATCGTCTATTGGAAGAAGGCTTGAACGAACTTAAAACCACATCTGGAAAAACGACAATGATTCACTTTTTCAAATCCCACACTTCAAAACGATACGAAAAATCAACTTGTGGATCGTCATCAAAGACTTGCAGGTCAACAAGTTTCCATTCCTCAAAGTTAATTATGGGGAAAAAAGTGTCGGCATCGAAAGTTTTGTCCAGTCTTGTCAAGTAAAGTCGTGTTGCGCAAGGCAAAAATTGTTCGTAGATGCTACCACCCCCCATTACCATCACCTCGTTTTCGCCATCATACATTGTTAGAACCTGGCCTAACGAATTGGCAAGTTCAAAGCCTTCAGGAGCGTGTTCCATTCGTTCCGAAAGAATCACATTGCGCCTGCCGGGCAGAGGTTTTTTCCCCGGCAATGACTCGTATGTCTTACGTCCCATAACAACAACTTTGCCCATTGTAACCTGCTTAAAATGACGCAAATCGGCCGACAGATGCCATATCAGGTCTCCATTTTTGCCTATAGCCCTGTTACGGGCCATCGCTACTATCATTGATACTGTCATAATCTTTCTTTTTTTTCAATACAAAGATAATAATTTACTTCAAATCAAATGTCATAAAATAAAAAAGCATCAGACAAATCGAAAAAAAAAGCGGCCTTAAAGCCGCTTTCCATATTTCATACAAGTTTCTTTTGTCAGTTGTTGAGGGCTTTTGCCTCGTCATACATCTTAAGGTTGGTATAGATGTTACGGAGCACCTTGCGTACAGCCACATCGTCAGGTTGAGCTTCGTGAACAGTCTTGATGTAAGGCAGTGCCTTTTGCAGCAACTCATCAACTTCCTTCAACTTTGCTTCATACTCTTTTGTAGCATCGAGAGGCAGGTTGTTTGCCTCGGTTTGCAGTTTGCTGGCCTGAGCTACATACAGTGCGCCAAGGTCATAGGTGGCATCGGTGAAGTCTGGTTTGATTTGAAGGGTCTTCTCGTAGTATTCAGCTGCCTTTTCCGGATTATAGAGTTCCTTGTTATCCTCGTTGCCGTAAATATTACCCAAAGCAAAGAGATAAGTGTGGTTGTTAGGATCCATGGCAACAAGTTTCTCAAGGTCGATGATAGCCTCTGAACCTTTACCTTCCTTGAGCAGTGTGTTAACGCGTTGGATGATAAGGTTGCCATCGTTGGGATATTTTGCTAAACCTTCTGTCAAAGAAGCTGCTGCTTTCTCATTGTCACCTTTTTGGTTATAGAGTTCAATCAGGTTCTTATAAAGGTCAGCCTTGTCATAACCTATTTGTTTCAGACTCTCATAGCAGATAAGAGCGGTGTCATAGTTTTGGCTACGAGTGTAAGCCGATGCAGCATATAACAACGAGATTGTGTCAGGACTTGGCATCATAGTCGAGATTCCGAAAGCATTCATGAACGCATCAGCAGCAACTGTGAAATTAGAAGCATTGAAGTTTTCAGCACCTTTTTGATAATAACCAGTCTGAAGGGCTGCCATACGAGGGAATATATCACCCATATTTTCTTGTGCAAAATCTTGGTCAACTTCGATACACTTGGTGAACGACTCAAGTGACTTGTCAAGTGCGTCAGGATATTTCCCCTTCAGTTTTGCATCTTGTGAAACATTAAGGTATATGATGCCACGATACATCCAAGCCTGTGCTCGGTCGGTGGTTTTCCAACCACCAAACTGGTCGTGGTTGACGCATTTTTCGATGGATTCTATTGCTTTTTCAAACTGGCCATTTTTATTGTACATAAAGGCGTTTGTGCGGTCCATCTTCTGTGCCATCACAAAATTCATCGAAAGTATGAAGGCGAATAAAACTGATAGCTTTTTCATTTTAATGATTTTTTTGAGTTTATTTTATTTCGTATTACAATTATTATTCCACAATTTTATTTTCGTTGGTATTTTGTTCTTCTGTAATATTCGACTCGGCATCTACGACAGTGTTTTCATCAGTTACGATGGGGTTTCCGTTTTCATCGAGAAGAGCATCTTCGGCAATCACTTCCTCATCAGCGAGCACCTTTGTCACAGCAGCGATCTTGTCGTTGTTGCGCAGGTCTATAAGTTTGACACCTTGTGTCGCTCTACCCATGACGCGCAGTTTCTTGACCGCTGTCCTTATCACAATACCTGATTTGTTGATGATCATCAGGTCGTCGTCGTCAGTAACATTCTTGATTGCTATAAGTTTTCCGGTTTTTTCGGTGATGTTAAGTGTCTTCACGCCCTTGGCGCCACGGTTGGTAATGCGGTAGTCCTCATCCTCGCTACGTTTTCCATAGCCGTTCTCTGAGACCACAAGCACGTTTTGTTCTTGGCTGTTGTCAATGCAAATCATGCCAATCACCTCATCATCAGATTCGCAAAGAGTGACTGCTTTCACACCCGAAGCGTTACGGCCCATAGGCCGAACAGTTTGCTCGTTGAAACGGACGGCTTTACCCGACTTGATGGCTACCAATATCTCATCGTTGCCGCTTGTCAAGCAAGCTTCGAGAAGTTCGTCACCCTCGCGAATGGTTATTGCATTGATGCCGTTTTTGCGCGGACGCGAATATGCCTCAAGGCTTGTTTTCTTAATGATGCCGTTCTTGGTGCACAAGATAATGTAGTTGTTGTCTATGTATTCCCTGTCTTCAAGGTTCTTGACATTGATATAAGCCATCACCTTGTTATCTTTGTCCACATTGATGAGATTTTGTATTGCCCTGCCTTTACTGTTTTTGCCTTCCTCGGGGATTTCAAAGGCACGCAACCAATAGCACTTGCCTTGTTCGGTGAAGAACAGCAAATAGTTGTGGTTGGTGGCGGTAAAGATATGTTCGATAAAGTCTGTATCGCGTGTAGCAGAGCCTTTCGAGCCCCGTCCGCCTCTTGACTGGACACGATATTCTGTTAACGGCGTGCGTTTCACATAACCAAGATGCGAAATGGTAATGACCACGGCCTCGTCGGCAATCATGTCCTCGATGCGGAAATCACCAGCAGCAAGAACAATCTGCGTACGACGTGCGTCGCCATATTTCTCTTTTATGGCAAGCAGTTCGTCTTTGATAATCTGGTATTGCAAATCGGTGTTTGACAAAATATCGTTGTAATATTTGATTTTCTCGTGCAATTCGTCCAACTCTGAAGTAATCTTGAGTATTTCGAGACCGGCAAGTTGTCCCAAGCGGTATGCCACGATGGCCGATGCTTGCGGGTCGTCGAAGCCGAACTTGTCCATAATGGCTTGTTTAGCCTCTACCGACCCACCCTTGCAAGAACGAATAGTGGCGATGATTTCGTCAACAATATCGATGGCACGAGCCAAGCCTTCAAGAATGTGTGCACGTTCTTCTGCCTTGCGTAGGTCATAACGTGTGCGGCGAACAACGACATCATGGCGGTGTTCAACGAAATGTTGGATTATCTGTTTGAGGTTCAGTGTATAAGGTCTTCCATTGACGAGAGCCACGTTGTTCACATTGAAAGAGCTCTGCAAGGCTGTCATCTGGAAGAGTTTGTTAAGCACTATCTCAGCATTGGCGTCACGCTTCACTTCGTAAACGATGCGTATTCCGTTACGGTCGGACTCATCGCGAATGTCAGATATGCCTTCCAGTTTCTTTTCGTTGACCAGGTCGGCAGTTTTCTTGATCATGTCGGCTTTGTTCACCTGATAAGGTATTGAGGTGGCAACGATGCGTTCATGTCCGTTATGTTCCTCAATGCTTGTCTCGCCTCTAACCACGATACGTCCCCTACCTGTTTCAAAAGCATCGCGAACGCCCTCGACACCATATATTATACCAGCTGTAGGAAAATCAGGGGCCTTGATATGTTCCATCAACTCGGCTATGGTGATATCCCTATTGTCAATATAAGCTACTATACCGTCAACACACTCAGACAAGTTGTGCGGAGCCATATTGGTAGCCAAGCCAACGGCGATACCGTTAGTGCCGTTTACCAACAATGCAGGTATTTGTGTAGGCAGTACAGAAGGTTCTTGCAAGGAGTCGTCAAAGTTGTTTTGGAAATCGACGGTATCCTTATCGAGATCGCCAAGCATCTCCTCTGCTATTTTCTTAAGACGCGCTTCGGTGTAACGCATGGCAGCCGGGCTGTCGCCATCAATGGAACCAAAGTTCCCCTGTCCGTCAACCAATGGGTAGCGCAAAGACCAATCTTGTGCCATGCGTGCCATGGCGTCATAGACAGACGAGTCGCCGTGAGGGTGATACTTACCCAACACCTCACCTACTATTCTTGCCGATTTCTTGAACGAGCCTTTAGATGTGACGCCCATGTCTTTCATGCCGAAAAGAACACGACGATGAACGGGTTTCAAGCCGTCACGCACATCTGGAAGGGCACGCGAAACAATAACCGACATGGAATAGTCGATATATGCTGACTTCATCTGGTTTTCCAGATTTACCTTGATAATTTTTTCTCCTGCAGGATCGTTCTCAATAGGTTCCTGACCCACAGCGGGATTCTTCTCTTCAATGTCCATTTATCTTACTTTTTCTTTATTGTCACTTTAAAACTTGCAAATATAGCAAAAAAATGAGTTACATTAAATAACAAGGTAAAATTTTGTTTTCGCCAAATCGTTTTGGCATTCCACTATTTGTCAAAACACATACAAAAGTGACTTCTATCTTTTTTAATCATGTCCCAACCAAAACACAATCATAGTTGAGGAAACAAGCATAACGAACGAACATTACCAGAACGGTTCACAAAAGAAGGAAAAGATATTGTCATGCAAATTGGCTTGTTTTTTTTGAACAAGAGTGGAAAAATCATTTTTGCAACAGCATTTATCGGCATGGCTCGGTTTTTGTTGTAACTTCGCAGGCTATATTACGAAAAAGAGATATTTTATAGCATTAAACGCACATAAAAAACTGATAGTCAAATCATAAAACACATGTAACCGCATATATGGACACAAAATTTTCGCAAAGAGTGCATGACATTATGGCATACGCCTACAAGGAAGCCGAACGACTTGGCAATTCCTACATAGGGATTGAACATCTTTTTTTGGGCATGCTCAAAGATGGAGGAAGCAAGGCCATAACCATCTTGCGCAGAATGAGCCTAAACATAGAGGTATTTCAAAAGAAACTTGAGGCATCTGTCAAATCGGCAGGTGTGGCGACCAACGGCAACGCCGAACTTCAATATACCAAGCAGGCCGAGAGGGTGATGAAATTCACGTACATCATAGCCAAGGAATTCAGAAGCGACATGGTTCATTCTGAGCAACTAATGTTGGCCATGCTGCACGAGAAAAACAACATCATATCACAAAACCTTGAGTTTGAAGGAATAACATACGACAACTTCAAATCAGAATTGCTGCATTTTCTTTCAGAAAGCGGGCTTTCGTTGTCGGCCGACAATACCATGACGAAATATGAAGACACCACTCTCGTCGAGGATGCTCCACAAAAGTCGGTGTACGACATCGATGATGACGACGAAGACGAAGGCTCTCCATTCCGTCCCAGCAGCCAGTCACCACGCATGAGTGGTGGCAGCAGGTCGCAACGCAAGTCGAAGACTCCCGTCCTTGACAGTTTTGGCAACGACCTGACATTAGCTGCCGAAGAAAACCGCCTTGACCCCATAGTAGGCCGTGAGAAAGAGATTGAACGCATCGCCCAGATTTTAAGCCGACGCAAAAAGAACAACCCTATTTTAATAGGTGAGCCAGGCGTTGGTAAATCGGCATTGGCCGAAGGTCTGGCAACAAGAATAGCACAACACAAAGTGCCCCGCACACTGTTTGAGAAACGCATAGTAATGCTTGACATGACATCTGTCGTGGCTGGCACAAAATACCGCGGACAGTTTGAGGAACGAATGAAGGCTATCATAAATGAGCTATCAAAGAATCCCAACATCATAGTCTTTCTTGACGAGATACACACGATTGTGGGAGCAGGCAACCCTAACGGCTCGCTTGACGCAGGCAACATACTGAAACCAGCACTGGCACGCGGAGAGATACAATGCATCGGATCCACCACACTTGACGAATACCGTCAATATATAGAAAAGGACGGCGCTTTGGAACGCCGTTTCCAAAAAGTGCTCGTCAATCCAACGACACCCGAAGAGACTTTGCAGATATTGCAGAACATCAAGCCAAAATACGAAGACCATCATGGGGTGTGCTATGACAACAAAGCAATAGAGGCTTGCGTCACACTCACCACACGATACATGTCGGAGCGTTGCCTACCCGACAAGGCCATAGATGTCATGGATGAAGCGGGAGCGCGCGTAAGAATAAGAAACATTGAAGTGCCAGAAGAGATTGTAAACCTCGAAAAGGAGATTGACGAAATCAAGCGCCTGAAGAAACGAGCCGTGAAAGAGCAACGCTTTGAGGATGCGCAATTGCACCGCAACTCCGAGATAAAACTCGTTGCGCAACTTGAAAAAGAAAAGGCGGACTGGGAGAACTCACTGTCGGACACACGACTGACCGTATCAGAACAAGATGTAGCCGATGTGGTTGCAGTGATGACTGGCGTTCCTGTGCAACGTGTAGCAAAAGACGAAACATCAAGGTTGCTTAACATGGAGCAAGAAATGTCTGGTACCGTAGTGGGCCAAGACGACGCCATAAAAAAGATCTCGAAAGCCATACGACGCAACAGAGCCGGACTGAAAGACCCAAACCGTCCGATAGGCTCGTTCATGTTTCTCGGCCCCACTGGCGTTGGAAAGACATACCTTGCTAAAGTACTCGCAAAATACCTCTTCGATTCGGAAGACGCACTCATTCGCATCGACATGAGCGAATATATGGAAAAGTTCGCCGTGTCAAGATTGGTCGGGGCACCTCCTGGATATGTGGGTTATGAAGAAGGCGGACAACTTACAGAAAAAGTACGCCGCCACCCCTATTCCATTGTTCTTCTTGACGAGATGGAGAAAGCACATCCCGATGTGTTCAACATGTTACTACAAGTGCTTGATGACGGGATACTCACCGACAGCAACGGCCGCAAGGTTGACTTCAAAAACACCATCATCATCATGACTTCAAACACCGGTTCTCGCCAATTGAAGGATTTCGGACAAGGCGTTGGCTTTGGCACAGAGGCTCGTCGCAACGCCAAAAACGAGATATCACAGAGTGTCATAGAAAATGCGCTGAAACGAACATTCGCCCCCGAGTTCCTCAACCGTATTGACGAAGTGGTGATTTTCAACTCGCTGCAACGCGAAGACATAAGCAAAATAATCGACATCGAACTTAAAGGCATAAAACAGCGCTTGAGCGAACAAGGTTGCTCTCTTGAACTGAGTGCCGAAGCAAAGAACTTCATAGCCGACAAGGGCTGGGACGAACAATTTGGAGCAAGACCCCTGAAACGTGCCGTCCAGAAATACGTCGAAGACAACTTGGCAGAAGAAATAATGCTTAATGGCTTAATAGGCGGAAAGGCTATTATTGACCTTAACGAAGATAAAAACGACATAATAGTCAAAATGGTTGAATGTGACGAGAAACTAATTGAGGCAAATAAAAGCGCAATAATGGCTCGATAAACTACTGATCTTGCGAAGCCATTGCCCATTGTTAAAGCAAACTGCTCCATCAACCAGAACACAAAGTGCTAATGACTCACAAAATGTATGGTATTGAAAAACATATAGACAATCCCTTTTTCAGGATGGTATCGGAAGCTGCCGACGAATTGGACGTAAAAGCATATCTGATTGGAGGTTATGTACGTGACTTGCTATTAAAACGCAAATCGAACGACATTGACATTGTAGCCATAGGAAACGGAATAGACTTGGCCAAAAAAGTGGCGTCACACCTGAACGGAAATAAAGACGTCAAGTTTTATGGTCGCTTTGGCACGGCAATGATAAGATACAAAGGTGTTGAGATTGAGTTTGTTGGTGCCAGAAAAGAGTCGTACAGTCCTTCCAGCCGCAAACCTAACGTCGAAAACGGCACCCTGGATGACGATCAAAACCGACGCGACTTCACAATAAACGCACTTGCCCTAAGCCTCAACAAGGATGATTTTGGTAGTTTCCTGGACCCCTTTGACGGCTTAAGCGACCTCGAAAACGGCATTATTCGGACACCTCTAAACCCCGACATGACATTCTCGGACGACCCTCTCAGAATGATGCGTGCCATAAGGTTCGCAACCCAGCTGAACTTCTTCATTGACGAAATGTCGTTCGATGCCATAAAACGCAACGCTAACAGAATCAAGATAGTATCGAAAGAAAGGGTTACAGACGAACTGAACAAGATACTGCTCTCACCCAAGCCATCGATAGGTTTCAAACTGCTTGACAAAAGCGGTTTGCTCGAAATAATTATGCCTAGTGTCTCACAACTTAAAGGCGTCGAGGTTGTGTCGGGCAAAGGACACAAAGACAATTTCCTCCATACGCTGCAAGTACTTGACAATGTGGCCGAAAAAAGCGACAACCTGTGGATAAGATGGGCTGCCTTGCTTCATGACATAGCAAAACCACAGACAAAACGATGGGATGAGAAACAAGGTTGGACATTCCACGGGCACGAGTTCAAAGGGTCAAAAATGATACCTAAGATTTTTGCATCGATGAAGATGCCTCTCAACGAGAAGATGAAATACGTCGAGAAACTGGTGATGCTGCACATGCGCCCCATAGTCCTCGCCGAGGATGTCGTTACCGACTCGGCCGTCAGACGACTGCTTTTTGAAGCAGGCGACGACATCGACGACCTTATGATATTGTGTCATGCTGACATAACATCTAAGAATGAGGATAAAATAAAGAAATACCACCACAACTTTGAGATTGTTCAGGAAAAACTAAAGGAAATCGAAGCAAAAGACCATCTACGCAACTGGCAACCGCCAATCAACGGAGAAACAATAATGCAAGCCTTCGACATAAAAGCAGGACGCGAGGTAGGCATCATCAAAAACGCCATACGCGAGGCAATCCTTGACGGCATAATAGAAAACAATTTCGACGACGCTTACTTGTTTATGAAGAAGACAGGCGAAGAAATTGGACTTAAAGTTAAAAAAGAGATAACAAAACCTATTATAGTGATTAACAACGGTCCTGTACCATCAAAAACAACCGATTCATGAACAGCCGGTTCCTTATCGTTATAGCTGGACCGACCGCATCGGGAAAGACAGCAACTGCAATTGAGGCGGCAAAACATTTCAATACCGAAATAATCTCAGCCGACAGCAGGCAATTCTACCGCGAGATGAGCATTGGCACAGCAGCACCGACACCCGAAGAGTTGTCTCAAGCAAAGCACCACCTGATTCACAATAAAAGTATTTTTGACAATTATAATGTATCTGATTACGAACAAGATGTATTATATTGCCTAAACAACATATTTAAGTCAAACAAATATGCAATACTGGCAGGTGGCTCTGGCCTTTTCATCGATGCTGTGTGCAACGGAATAGACCCCATGCCCGACATAAGCCCAGAAATCAGGAAGGACGTGGAGAACAAACTCAAAGAACATGGCATAACATCCCTACAAGAAGAACTAAAGCAAGCCGACCCTGAATATTTCAGCATTGTTGACAAAGACAACCCTCGACGCCTCCAAAGAGCAATAGAGGTTTACAGACAGACGGGACACACCATCACCTCATATCGCACCGGAAACAAGGCTGTTCGTGAGTTCAAGGTGATAAAGACGGCACTGCTATGGGAACGCCAAGCCCTTTGCCAACGCATTGATTTAAGGGTAGATAAGATGATGGAAGATGGTTTGCTTGCCGAAGCCGCAAAACTATATGAAACAAACCCCAAGCCACAGAGCCTGAATACTGTCGGCTATGTGGAATTGTTCAACTATTTCGACCATAAATGCACTCTTGACGAAGCCGTCAACGCCATAAAAACCCACACACGCCAATATTCAAAACGCCAAATGACATGGTTTCGCAAAAATAATGATTACCAATGGATTGAATATGGAGACTTGAATGAGTTGTTTAAGTATATAAAAAACAAGTCCAACTGATTTTTCTACTTACAACCCTATATGTTTTCGGGTAAAAACCACATCCATGAAACTATCATGTTTTGTTCCCAAACAAAAAAAAATCCAAAAAAAAGTTGATGTTGAAAAACATAATGCATAAATTTGCAATAAAATCTTTTTGTTATGGCAGCACTATCAGAATACAGCAAGTCAGACATGGCCGAAATAGAAAGACGTCGCGAAATCTTAATGAATGCTTGGCAAACGCGAAAGGAGCCTCAAGACATTGCGGATGTCGACAGAGCATTTGATTTTGCCGTGAAAGCCCATGCCGGGCAGAAACGCAAATCAGGCGAGCCATACATTTTCCACCCTATCGAAGTAGCCACCATAGCAGCCGGTGAAATAGGATTGGGCCGCACATCCATTATTTGCGCCCTGCTTCACGATGTTGTTGAAGACACACCACACACACTTCAGGAAATAGAAGAAATGTTTGACCCGAATGTGGCCCGAATCATCGATGGTCTAACCAAGATAAGCCAGACCAACGAAAACGACTCCAAAGAATCCATACAGGCACAGAGTTTCAAGAAAATCATCGACTCGCTAAGTTATGACACCCGCGTAATCTTGGTGAAACTATCTGACCGTTTGCACAACATGCGCACCCTCGACTCGATGCCTGCCCACAAACAGATGAAGATTGCCGCAGAGACAAATTATCTTTATGCGCCTCTAGCCTACCGTTTTGGCCTATATTTCATCAAAAACGAGCTGGGCGACCTCTCTATGAAGTATCTGCATCCCGAAAAATACAAGATAGTGAAAGAAAAAATGGACGAACTGCGTGAATCCAGGACCAATTTCTTGATTGACTTTATCAAGCCGGTCATAAGCGAATGCAAGAAAAACGGCATCAATGTCACCGCTGAGGTAGTCCAAAAATCAACAAGCAACATTATCCATATTATGGATGTTGAAAACACCGAAATAGAGAACACAGAAGGGCTTTTCTCCATAAACCTAATCATCGATTGTCCTGCAAAAAACGAAAACATCGAATGCTGGAAAGTCTATGCCATACTGTCAAAAATATACACTTCCAACACCCGAAAACTACGCGATTGGATATCGACTCCAAAAATGAACGGATACGAGTCGCTACATGCCGTGTTGATGAGCAAGGCTGGCTGTTGGGTTTGCGTACAGATAAGGTCACAGCGCATGCACGATATAGCGCTGCATGGTTTTGCCGCCTACTGGAAATACAAAACAGGCGAAGAGACAGAAAGCGGTTTCGACATCTGGTTCAAACGCGACAAGGAAATAATGAGATACAAGTCAGAGACCGGCAACCTTATAGAACTTATTGACGAGTTCCACCACGACCTGTTTGCCGAAGAGATTTTTGTGTTCACTCCCAAAGGCGACCTTAAAAGCATACCAAAAAACTCCACCCCCATTGATTTTGCATACCACATACATTCCGAAGTCGGAAACCATTTTGTATCCGCTCTCATCAACGGGAAACCTTGCAACATAAACGACGAATTGCAGTCGGGCGACCAAGTTGAAATAATAACATCGAAAGAGCAAAATCCACAATCAGAATGGCTAAAAAGTGCAAAATCGGCTTATGCACGTTCGAAAATCGAAGAGGCCATCAAGGACTTCCGTGCCAGTTATCGCGAAAAAGGCAAAGACCTTTACCGCAGATTGATGGAAAATCTGCAACTTGACGCATCAAAGGAGAACAGAGCCCGCATCATGAAAGCCAAGAACATCATCAAGACGACAGATTTCTATTACTATGTAGCAATAGGCAAAATCGACATGAACTCGATTGTTGAAGCACTAAAAGAAGACAACGACACGAGCACCCCCATACTACGATACATTACATTCGGACTGCTTGGCGGCAACAAAAAGAAAAAAGCTAACGGCAATGATGACGACAAATACATAACAGCCCCTTGTTGCACACCTGTCCCCGGTGACGAAGTGGTCCAATTCAAACTTGACAACGGGAAAATAGAAGTGCACCAGCCTTTCTGCATAAAAGCCAATGCAATGATGGCCACCAATGGAAACAGAATCGTAAAAGAAAGCTGGAAACCATTAGGCAACAAACAATATATTGCCTGCATAAAGTTCTCCGCCAAAGACAAGCCAGGACTTCTAAACCGCATCACAGAAATAGTGTCGAACCAAATGAACATAAGCATGAATTCCATTCAAATGGAAGCAAACAACAATCATGTTGACGCCAATATTTCGGTTTTTGTGAACAACACCACTCAATTATACGAATTAATCAAAAAATTGTCAAAAATATCTGATATAGAAAAGGTTATACGAACAAGACCCTTGTCTGTTGTTGGGATCAAGTAAACACCGTTACAATACAAACTTGCCATAGCCAAATTTCTTTTATCACCAACCATTTGGAAATCAACAGGTTCTTGACAAAAAGAAAAAAAAGTACCCTTTTTATTTATAATACTTCTATATTTAATAACTTTGCAGTAAATAACAAGAGAAATGAAAGACCTGCAAGACACGAATTTCATCACGGTAAAAAAAATCTTTACCGATTATTTAGCAGAGAAAAACCTCCGCAAAACGCCCGAGAGATACACTATTTTAAGAGAGATATACAATACTGACGGTCATTTTGACATCGACACGCTATATAACAAGATGAAGCAAAGCCATTATCAGGTAAGCAGAGCCACACTTTACAACACAATGGTATTGCTTTTAGACTGCAATCTGGTGATCAAACACCAGTTCGGCCACAACAGTGCCACCTACGAGCGTTCTTTCAAATTCAAGCAACATGACCATTTCGTAGATTTGGAAACAGGCAAGGTGCTTGAATACTGCGATCCTCGCCTACTTGAAATCCAAAGATCAATAGAGAAAGAATTGGGTGTTGAGATATCACACCACTCACTCATTTTTTACGGAAGAATATTAAAGAAATTAAAATAACTGATTATGAACAAGATAGATATACTCCTCGGACTACAATGGGGAGACGAAGGAAAAGGAAAAGTTGTTGATGCCTTAACATCACACTATGACATAGTTGCCCGTTTCCAGGGCGGTCCCAATGCCGGTCACACCATCGAGTTTGACGGCAAAAAATTTGTCCTTCACAACATACCATCGGGCGTACTCACCCCAGGGTGTATCAATGTGGTAGGCAATGGCGTGGTGATTGAGCCCTACATACTGCGTGGCGAGATAGAAAACCTTGAAAGAGAAGGCTTGAACTTACATGACACACTTCTCATATCAAACCGCACACACCTTATACTCCCCTCACATCGTCTTCTGGACGCCGCCAACGAGCAGGCTTTGGGGAAGAAGAAGATAGGCTCTACACTGAAAGGCATTGGGCCTACCTATACCGACAAGACTGCCCGCCGTGGACTGCGCATAGGCGACATTGCCTCGCCTGACTTTAAGCAGAAATATAATGACTTGAAACAAAAACACATAACCCAGGCTTCGACCCTCGGCTTTAATATGACTGGCTTCTGTCTGGAAGGCATTCCTTTCGACGAGTATGAGAAACTGTGGATGGAGAGCATCGAGTATCTGCAACAGTTCAAGTTCATCGACAGTGAATACTACCTCAACGAGGCTCTTGACAACGGAAAGAAGATACTTGCCGAAGGCGCACAGGGTTCAATGCTCGACGTTGACTTCGGAAGTTATCCTTTTGTGACCTCTTCAAGCGTCACCGCCGCTGGAGTATGCTCCGGACTGGGTATCGCCCCTAACCGCATCGGAAGAGTGTTCGGCATCTTCAAAGCCTACTGCACCCGTGTCGGAACAGGGCCGTTCCATACCGAACTGTTCGACGAAGTTGGAGAGACTTTGCGCAAAAAAGGTCATGAGTTTGGTGCCACCACAGGTCGTCCGCGCCGCTGCGGATGGCTCGACCTGCCAGCTCTGAAATATGCAGTGATGATAAACGGCGTCACCGACCTGATGATGATGAAACCCGACGTCATGGACGACTTCGCCACCATAAAAGCCGCCGTAGCCTACGACATCGACGGAACAGAGTCAAAACACCTGCCCTTCGCCGCCTGCACAAACACCTTGACACCTGTTTACAAGGAATTTGACGGCTGGCAACAGAAACTCACTGGTAAGATTCCGCAAAAACTTGAGGAATACATCAAGTTCATAGAAGACTACACCGGAACAAGAATATCCTTCGTTTCATACGGTCCCGATCGCAACGAGTCAATATACAGGGAGAACTTCTAAACCACTATTGCATAGTGCGTTATTTTTTGTTATACCTGATTGCCATAAACATCATCACACTGATTGTTTATGCTGCTGACAAATTCAAAGCCAAGCACGACACATGGCGAATTCCCGAAAAACAACTGATACTGCTTGCCGTTATTGGTGGCAGTATCGGCGCATTAGGCGGAATGTTTTTGTTCAGGCACAAAACATTACATAAGAAATTCACGATAGGCATCCCCTTAATACTGGCAGCACAAATAGCCGTATTCATAATGATAATGGCAAAATGAGTTACACAATAAGACATTCTACAACAGACGATATCGATACGCTTCTCGACCTTGCCGAAGTGGGGCGAAGAAGAATGCGACAAAACGGCAATATGGAGCAGTGGACCAACGGGTACCCGTCCGTCGCAGACTTCATGAACGACATGGAAAACAATATAAGTTATATTGTGGAAGACAAAGGCAAAACCATAGCAACATTTGCCTTTATGCATAGTCCAGAGCCGACATATCTTAAAATTTACGATGGATCCTGGCTTAACAACGAGCCTTATTATGTCATCCACCGTCTGGCTGCCCTACCACAACATAAAGGCATTTTCGACAATGTGCTGACATATTGTATGACAAAAGCAGACAACATACGCATCGACACACACCGCGACAACGCCATAATGAGGCATCTGATGGAAAAGCACGGCTTTGTCTATTGCGGAATCGTTTATATGATGAACGGAGACGAAAGGGTTGCTTATCAGAAAGTTATTTGACGATGACCATTGACGATGACGATGACACCGACTATGACTTATGAACATTGAGGTGTTGCGCGATTTCTGTCTCTCGCTTGGCGACGATGTTGAAGAGAAAAGTGCTGGAGTCTGGACTCATTGCTCATCCCGAACTCAAAGCTCTAGCATTGCCCATCTCCCAAGGATAAGCAATGTCGAAGCCAACGCCGTCTATATACGCTCTATATGGGATAAGGGTATAATATACAAACACATGGACATTGAACAAAGGATGTTATTATAAGAATGACACCATGTGTTTTTCGCATTCTAAATTTTAAAATCCTGTCATTAATGTTTGCTATTTAAAAGCAGGATTCAAGTCACAAATGCAACTTTGTTAATGTTTAGTTTAATATCGGGTGCAAATTTAGTGATAAAATATTCAATTGGGGTTAAAAACGCCAATCTTTTTCTCGGTCTGTTGTTTAATTTATTCTGTATCAATAG
>JAZLGA010000075.1:0-16144 GCA_045616045.1 Bacteroidales bacterium
CTTTGTGCACGTCTAAACCGCAGGTTTTCATCTCTGTAACGTTTTGAAATTATTATACAAAGATGCAAAATTCTGCGGTTTCTGCATATAAAATTTTTATCCGCCTGTGTATAATTCGGAAATTTTATGTAAATTTGCAAAAAAATAAAACCCGCACATGAAGCATGTTATCCGCGTCATCCCGCTGATGCTGACACTCTTAGCACTATACTCTCCCGCTTGGGGACAGTATGATCGAGCCGTAGTGGCCTTGACCCGCTTGGACTATGTGTACTATAATATCGAAAATCCCATGTCCATCTCAGTACCTGGGCTGCTACCCAAAGATATCGTTGTAAGCATAGGCGAGGACCGCGCTTTTATTCATCGCGACCCTGATGGAAGTAACTCTAATGATTTAATTGTAAAGCCAAAAGACTCAACAGGGACTATCACCGTGCACATTGATGAAAAGCTTGATGGAACACGGATGAAAAGTCGCGGCATCCTGCACTTTCGCATCATCACCCTCCCCGACCCCATTATTTGGCTGGGCTATTCACGGCAGGGGGACACGATAGCCCTCGAGGATCTTCTCAACAAAAGCTACCTACAAGTCAAGGCAGAGTTGGAAGATTTCAACTTCCCGCTTGAGGCACCCGAAGTCCTCAGCTACGAGTTCAACCATTCCGAATCATTCCGTCTTCCCGTGGAAGTGAAGGGCAGCAAAATCCCCGACGAGGTTCGAGAGATGCTCACAAAAGCACGCAGAGATGAGACTATCTATTTGGAAAATATAAAAGTGCTCATGCCAGATGGGAGAATGGTCACGCTTCATGCACAGTTTCCTCTCAAGTGAATCGAGGGAACGGGAACCTTAGCTTATTGCAAATATAGGCTTCTTACGCGAACCTGCTCTCCAAAGACTATTTTTGATGGCTACTCTCGAATGGACACATGTGAGTTATTTCTCACATGTGAAAATTCTTCCTCGAAAAAAGAATCGCAAAAAAGCACATCTGCCGGCTATCATTTTCCAAAGGCTAACCGCAATTTCGCCAAGGCTTCATCGAAGTTTCATTTTAACATTTCTCATGCTCCACCCTCCGAGCGAAGGTAGGGCGAAGGCAGAGCGAAGCTACGGCGGAACTTCTCCAAGCCGTTTTCGCTTCTGCAACCCCTCGATTTTAACATTTCAAAAAAACAAAAGCTGAGGGCTGAATTCAACCAACAAATACAACTGAGAATGTATATGTGGCGCGAAAATCTTTGCAAAACAAAAATGGGAATGGTTGCTAACGGCGAACTAATCTACTTTTTCAAGTATACCACAGCTATCGAGGGCATATTTTCGCCCACAGGAACATTGAAACGTATCGTCCAGACGCTTTCCACATTCGCATACCCAGCCAATCTGCCTAGCTGGCACCCCAGCCATCAATGCGTAATCGGGAACATCATGCGTGACGACGGCTCCCGCAGCAACGAGGGCCGAACGGCCTACCGTATGGCCACACACAACCGTGGAATTGGCGCCCAAAGAAGCGCCTTCACGAATCAAGGTTCTGGCATAAATACCATGCGTGGGGAAATGTGCCCGAGGCGTGTTCACATTGGTAAAGACACAGCTAGGGCCGCAGAATACATTATCCTCAATTTCAACACCTTCGTAAATGGATACATTGTTTTGCACTCGAACTCCGCTCCCAATTCGGACATTGTTTCCGATGTTCACATTCTGGCCGAAAGAGCAGTTCTCACCAATACGGGCGCCTCGCTGAACGTGACAAAAATGCCATATCTTGGTGCCTTCGCCTATGACTACATCATCATCAATATAACTGCTTTCGTGAATAAATGGAGCATTCATGTACTAATCTGATATCTATTAATTGTTTTTTTCAATTTCCTGCAAGCAACGTTCTAAACTATCTGTCCAGTATGGAACGACTACTCCAAACGTACTCTTGAACAATGTCTTATCGAGTACTGAGAAACTGGGTCGGACAACAGGACTGGGAAATTCGTCACTGTGGCAAGGCTGGATATCGCAAGATGTGTGACCAGACTTTTGTGCAATCATCTTTGCAAAGTCGAACCAACTACACACCCCTTCGTTACTATAGTGATACAAGCCTTCATTCCCTTTATCCAATCCTTTTTCAAGAATGGTTACGATTGCATCAGCCAGATCGCCAGCATAAGTGGGCGTGCCAACTTGGTCGAACACAACACTTATCTGCGGCTTCGAGACCGTGAGCCCGAGCATGGTTTTACAAAAATTCTTACCATACTCACTATAGAGCCATGCTGTACGAAAAATAAGATAACGGCAGCCAGAGGATTTCACCGCGACTTCACCACTAAGCTTTGTGCGGCCATAAGCCCCCGTGGGATTGACTGGCTCATTTTCTCTACAAGGGGTGTTGTTCTGATTTCCACCAAAGACATAATCGGTAGAGATATGCACCAACAAGCCGCCAAGTGATGCCATCTCGTTTGCCAAATAACTCACAGCTAAATTATTGAGGCGGTCTGCCGTGGGTTCGTCGCTCTCAGCTTTATTAACGTCGGTATAGGCTGCACAATTTATAATCGCCTTTATATCATACTGATGTATAAATTCATGTATGGCGGACTGGTTTGTTATGTCAAGTTCTTCGTAATCAGTATATATATAATGATGAATGGCATCCTGTGCTCGAAGACGGATATGGGTGCCTAACTGCCCCTTTGAGCCTGTTACAAGGATATTCATAACATTTATGCTTAAAACGTAAACGGGGATTGAATATCTCGCAGCAAAGGATGACTTGTGTCTTTCTGAGAGAGCTCGACTTTATCATGAGGGACTTTCCAATCTATCCCTATATCTGGGTCATTCCATGCGATAGCCCCTTCACTTTGCGGAGCATAAAAATTATCGCATTTGTATTGGAATACGGCTTGGTCGCTCAAAACGGAGAATCCGTGAGCCAAGCCCCGACTGAGGAAGAACTGACGATGATTGTCTTCCGAAAGTTCAACAGAGACATACTTGCCATAGGTGGGTGAGCCTTTTCTGATATCAACTGCGACATCCAAGACCCGGCCTTTAACCACTCTTACCAATTTGCTCTGAGCATAAGGTGGACATTGAAAATGGAGTCCGCGCAAAACGCCATAATGGGACATTGACTCATTATCCTGCACAAAATCAATACTTAGCCCAGTCTTCTCAGCAAATTCTTTGGCATTGAAGCTCTCATAAAAATAGCCTCTTGAGTCGCCAAAAATACGCGGCTCTATGATTAAAGCTCCCTCTATCTCCGTTCTGATTACTTCCATTTCTACTCTTTGATAAGATTGATTAGATATTGCCCATACTGGTTTTTAATCATAGGCTGAGCAATACGGCGAAGGTCGTCTGCTGAAATCCAACCTTTTTCGTATGCGATGCTCTCAAGGCACGCAACTTTGAGACCCTGACGCTTCTCAATCACCTCGATAAAAGTGGATGCTTCGGCCAAGGAATCATGAGTGCCTGTATCAAGCCATGCAAAGCCACGACCCAGAAGCTGGACCTTTAACTCTTTATCTTCCAAGAATTGCTGGTTGACTGAGGTAATTTCCAATTCGCCACGTGCTGAGGGCTTGATGCCTTTTGCAACACGGACAACTTTATTGGGATAGAAATACAATCCTACAACTGCATAGTTTGATTTAGGATTCTTTGGCTTTTCTTCAATGGAGATAACATTGCCATCTTTATCAAATTCTGCAACTCCGTAACGCTCGGGGTCTGCCACCCAATAACCGAAAACTGTCGCTTTCTGCTCATTCTCAGCAGCACTAACCGCTTCACGCAACAACTTCCCAAATCCATTTCCTTGGAAGATATTGTCACCTAAGACCAAACAAACAGAATCATCACCAATAAACTCTTCTCCTATGATAAACGCCTGGGCAAGACCATCAGGTGACGGCTGCTCAGCATAAGAGAATCTTACGCCAAAATCAGATCCGTCACCCAGAAGACGTTGAAATCCTGGAAGATCGTATGGCGTGGAGATTATCAATATATCACGGATGCCTGCCAACATGAGTGCCGAAATGGGATAATAGACCATGGGCTTATCATAGATTGGCAAAAGCTGTTTGCTTACACCTTTTGTAATGGGGTACAAACGAGTACCTGAACCACCAGCTAGAACAATTCCTTTCATATAATAAAAAAATCCACTTAGGCAATCCTGCTACAGATTGCACTAAGTGGACTGTTATTTAGAAATTAACTTTTCTTCTTTCCCTTATCCTTCGAATCCTCTTCGCCATAACCATAGCCGTAACCGTAACCATAGCCATAACCGTAGCCGTAGCCATAACCATAGCCGTAGCCATAACCACTACCGCCATAATAACGACGCTTAATCAGAGGAACATCTGTCATAACAATTGCCATGTTCTTAAACTTTCCCTTGTCAGCAAGCTCCTGGATAAATGGGAAGGACGTCTTATTCAAATATCCAACACGGGTGACATACATGGTGAGATCGGCACAGCGATTAATAATTGCTGCATCAGCAACAATTTGCGCAGGCGTGGTATCGAAAATGATATAATCATATTTTTCACGCAAGTATTCCACAAGTTTGTCAACCTTGTCCTCCAATAAAAGCTGAGTAGCATTTGGCGGAGTCTTTTCGCAAACGATGTAATCAAGATAGTCGGAAGTATCACTATGAGATATAATGTTCTCGAAATCGGTTTCCTTGCCTAACATGTACTGGATTAAGCCTACCTTATTGTTCCTATCAATAGTTTTTGACAGGCTTCTCTTACGCAAATCACAGTCCAACAAGATAGTCTTCTTGCCCAAATATGCCAAGGACAAAGCCAAGTTCAAAGAGACATACGACTTGCCTTCTCCTGGAACCGTGGATACCGTCTGAATAATTTTCTGCCCATCCTTGAGGAAGAACGGCAAATTCGAATGCAATATTCGGAATGCCTCCGTGACCACATCGTTGCCTTTTTCCGTCACAATAATCTCATCATTAGCCCTTCCCTCTGGTTTCTGCGGTATTTCACCCATCACCGGGATTGTCAAAGCTTTCTCGATATCAGACTTAGAACGCAATTTCGTGTTAAAGAAATTAATCAAGAACATCACAACAGCCGGAATCGCCAAACCGCAGATTAATCCTGTGAGAATATACATTGACAGATGTGGCGAAACACTTGAACGGTAGGCTGGCTCAACAACCTTTGCATTAGCAATGGTAACAGCAAGATTCATTGCGTTTTCTTCTCGTTTACTTAGCAAATACAAATATAGTTCTTCTTTGATCTTTTGTTGACGTGTAACTTCTGTCACTGCCTTTGTTTGTGTAGGCATAGCTAATATTTGACCTTGTGCTCGTGCCTCCTGAGCTCTAGCATACCGTAAACTCACTTCTGCAGAATTAATAAAATTATTGACTGAAGCTAAAATATTACCTCGGGTTGCATCCATCTGCTGAACAAGTGTTCTAACTTGAGGATTTTGTGGACCCGCAGTGTTTACTAATTTTCTATACTGCAGCAATTGAGCGTTATACTGATTAATCATACTTTGAACACCAGCATCTGAGATTCCAACATTTGCGGGAAGCAATTCTTGACTATTTACAGGATCCACCAAATAAGATTTAATGTGCTTGACTAATGTTAATTGCTTTTCCAAATCAACAACCTCTTCAGTATACCTCGTACCCGTTTGCAACAATGTGCCCGAAGCACCTACCAAATCAGGCAGCCTAGAACTTTTCTTCAATTGTTCAACTTGGGCATCCACATCTCCCAATTCACCAGAAATCAATGTTATACGATCTAAAACAAACTGTGCTGTCTTCTGTGCCACTTCATTCTTATCTTTGATTCCTTCTTCATTATAAGCCACAACAACTGCGTCAACAACATCCTTGGCCCTTTTCTCGTTTCTATCCGTATAACTAATTGATAAAACCGATGCGTTTTTGTCTACACGCGACACCGAAATACGTTTTGCCAAACGCTTTGCAAGAGCATCCACAGGAACTTTCGAAAGAACGAAAGTAGACTTTATGTCTCTTCTTGAAAAAAAAGGAGTCTTGTCAATAAAAAATGAATAATTATCATTAATCACAACATGCTCTGTAAAACGAGCAACACCATTTAATTCACCAACCTCATATTCGTACTTGTTCATATTAATCGGTGTGATATGAACATATAATGTTAGACTTGTATCATCCCCATCTTTCGCAAATACGAGCAATTTCAATGGTTCATTCTTATAATATGAAAATTTAGAGAAAAAACCATTACGCTCACACGCATTGTCTAACCCTAACTGTTCCACAACACCCTTCACTAATGAAGAAGACCGTATAAGATAAATCTCATTTTCCAAAGACCTCATGCTATTATCAGGAGCCATTCTATTAATAATAGCATCCATACTCCGAGATGCATATCCCATGGAGTTGGTGTTATCACGAACCATGATAGACGACGTATAACCATATTCTGTCGGTTCTGACTTAAATAGAACCCCCGCCACTATCATACATACAAAAAGAGACAATGCAAACCAATACCAATTATTGATTATCAGAAAAACGATATCACGCAAAGAAAACGCACTTTCTGTTTCTTGAGCAGATACATTCTGGAAACCTTGAGTAGGCTTATTTTGTTGTTGATTTTCCATATGAATTTATTAAATAACTGCAACATTGAATTCCTCACTACTTATAATCGTTTTGAAAGCATATAGTAGTAAAAACATGATGAAATTACTGATACTATAGATACAGCACTTGAAATATATGATAATGTCATCCTATCTCTCTCTGCATCTTTCTTTCTCATCTTATTCGGCTCAACATACACAACATCATTTTGATGTAGATAGTAGTACGGGGAATCAAAGACGGACTGGGAAGAGAGATCGACCTCGCCGATAGTGCGGAGGCCGTTTTCCTCGCGGATAATGGTCACGTTATGACGCTGTCCATAAATAGTTAGGTCGCCGACCATGCTCAGTGCTTCAAATATTGTCAGACGCTCGCCTGCGACAACAAGTTGTCCTGGACGAGAGACATCGCCCAAAACGCATACCTTGAAGTTCATCAGCTTCACGGTGACAACAGGGTCTGTGATGTGCCCTTTTTCGACAAGAAGGCGCTCAATCTTCGAAGCAAGCTCATTATGGGTGAGACCCACTACATGAATCTTACCCAAGACGGGGAAAATGATATCACCATCGTGGTTGACCAAGTAACCCGACACAGCAGAAGCGCCAGGGTTCATCACAGAACCATTCATCACGGCGATCTTGTTCGTCTCTTGGTTGAACTGGATGGTCGATTCGGGAGTCTCGCTCTCCACGTAAATGCTCAAAAGGTCATTTGCCTGAATGCCGTTTGAGAACTGGCCAGACACAGCAAAGGCAGAGTCTCTCTGCGCATCGTGGATATAGGCAATCTCATGCGTATTACGGCACGAGACGGACAAAAGAGCCACAATGCCCACTGCAAATAGTAATTTAGCAATTTTCATATAATGATTTAATTTTTATTATCGTTTATAAATCAATTCAATACATCAATTTACCACCTAAAATGGTAGATTTATGTATTTTGCAAAGATACTATTTTTTTTTGTGAGATGAAGTTTTTTTTTGAGAAAACAAATATTTTTTTTCAATAAAAGAAAAAAAAAACGTACTTTTGCAAACGTTTTTAAACCTGAAATCATGCAAGCATTCATTCCTTCTGCCGGCCTCGGCACACGGCTTAAACCGCTTACAGACAATCGACCCAAAGCATTGGTGGAAGTCCAAGGCAGACCTTTGCTGGAAATAGCCCTCCACAACCTAATCCGCCAAGGTGTCTCACGAATCGTGGTTAACGTCCACCATTATGCCGACATGATTTGCGAATATGTGGCGAACCATCACTGGAGCATCCCCGTCCTTATCTCTGACGAACGAGACCTGCTCCTCGACACAGGAGGAGGTCTCAAAAAAGCAGAACCACTTTTCGCCCCCAATGAGCCAATCCTTATCCATAATGTGGACATTCTAAGCAATCTAAATATGGTTCAGATTTTAAAGGAACACACTGATTCCATGAGTATTGCAACGCTATGCGTTTGTCAAAGAAAGACATCTCGATACTTTCTATTCGACAATCAGCAGCAACTCAAAGGATGGACCAATACGAAAACCAACGAGACAAAATGGGTGGATAATGCCCTTGAAAGCATTAACTACCTTGCATTTAGCGGAATTGCCATCATTGAGCCTCATTTGTTAGAACTCCTTCCCAAGGCCGACAGCCCCTACTCCATCATTCCTTGCTATCTTGAAATAGCCAAACATCATAGAATCAATGCTTTCTTACATCAAAAAGAAGACTGGATGGACGTAGGAAAGCCCGAAACAATAATTGAAGCACAAAAATGGAAACTTTTTTAGCCGAAGTAGCTCAAAAGCTCCGTGCAGAGCATCCGAAAGATCTTGACAAAGTGACTGTTGTATTCAACAATCGCCGTTCTGGACTTTTCCTTCGCCGCCAATTCGCAAATATGGAGGGTCAGCCATTCTTTCTCCCTGAGATTATTGGCCTTGACGACCTCGTTGCCAACCTAGGATGCCTTGAGATCGTACCCAACGAATTCCTGCTGTTTGAACTATTCGACATCCATAGAGAGCTTGAAGGTGCTGAACGCAAATTTGAGACTTTCGAAGAATTCATCTCCTTCGGCGATATGATGCTGTCCGACTTCTCTGAGATTGACCGCTATTGTGTTGATGCTAAACAGCTTTTCAACAACCTTCACGAGTTGAAAGCCCTCGGAGAATGGGATATTGAGACTGGAAAGCTCACGCCATTCCAAGAGCACTATCTACATTTCTATAAATCACTGTATCAATACTATGAAAAGCTCCGCGAGCGTCTTATCGATAATAAGAGAGCTTATAGCGGCATGGCTTATCGATACGTGGCCGAAAACATCGAAACTCTTTTTCAGGATAAACATGCCCACCCCACCTACTTTATCGGCTTCAATGCCTTTTCGGCTAGTGAGGACAAAATCATCCAACATTTTATACAAGAAGGATTTGGCATACTACATACGGACGGAGATGCCTACTACTACGACAACCCCAAGCATGAGGCAGGCTATTTCCTCCGTAAATTCCACAAACTCGAAGAAGGCTATCCTAGCCACTTTAAAGAAGGTGTCAAGAAAATCACTATCACCAGCTGTCCCGAAAGCGTAATCCAGTGCAAATACGCAGGAGAAATCATTGCAAAACAGCAACAAAGGAACCCAGACAATGCCATCGAGCAAACTGCCCTGGTACTTGCTGACGAAGGACTTTTGCTACCAGCTCTCAACGCCCTTCCTCACGAGATAAAGACGGCCAACATTACAATGGGATACCCATTCACAAACACAGCCACACACGCTTTGATGCTGAAACTTTTCTCGCTCCATCAAAGACGTTGTGAAACAAAATTCTATCATCAAGACATCCTCGACCTCTTCGCCGACCAAAACATCTCCAATCTCCATGGAATAAGCAACATCCAATCGAAGCTGGGCACCCTAATGGCTCAAGAGCACATCATCTATTCCACAGCTGAAGAACTCGAAAATATCACCCAATCACTGAACGGCAACTTCGAGCCCATTGCCTTCCTCTTCACTCAGAAAGCTCCTACTGCAGAAGAATTCCTTGGAATAGTTCGGCAGCTTATCCAAGCCATCTATACCAATGATAAATCTGAAGATAACATCCGCGAACGAGAGGCCCTGGCTGGACTGCTGCAGATAACCGACTATTTCCAAGACCTTCAAAAGGAATACCACCATTTCGATAGCCTCAATTCACTCATGCGCATCTATGAGCGACTCTCCAAGCACCATTCTGTGGCCTTCTATGGTGAGCCATTACAAGGCCTACAGATTCTCGGCGTCCTCGAAACACGAAATCTCGACTTCAAACGCCTCATCATACTCTCAGCAAACGAGAACGTACTCCCTGCGGGAAAATCCGAGAACACGCTGATACCTTATCACTTAAAGACCGCTTTCGGGATTCCTACATTCCACGAAAAGGATGCCGTTTACGCCTACAACTTTTACCGCCTCATTCAGCGAGCTGAGGAGATTAACATCCTTTACAGCACCGAATCGAAAAAATCGAACAAAGGCGAGCCGAGCCGGTTCATTCTTCAATTGAGACGCGAACTTGCCCAAGCCTACCCCGACAATATCGAAATCACAGAAGAAGTACTCTCTGCCAATAATGCCAGCCTGCCCCTTCCCAGCCTAAACGGGCACTCCAAAGATGCAACAAGCCTCACTCAGCTAAAAGCCCTATCCCAAAAAGGTTTCTCTCCCACGGCTCTCAACCAATACCGAAGCTGCCCCCTGCTTTTCTACTACCAATACATCCTCAACATCCGTCCTAAGGAACAAGTTAGCGAAGGATTGGAACAAAACGAATTAGGGACAGTCATCCATGCCGTATTACAAAAGATTTACAGCCTTGACGCCGACCACATCGTCCGTAAAGAGACCCTCCAGCAAAGCCTTGAAGACCTAGACGAACTGCTCAGCCAAGAGATGAAGAGCCATTTCCTCCATGGACGAAGCCACGAAGGCCATAACTACTACTTAGAATCTGTGGCCAAATCCCAAATAACCCACTATCTGAAGTCCGAAATCGACTACCTTGAAAAAGGTCATACCATAGAGATTATCGGCCTTGAAGTTCCTGTGGAACATACCATCAGCGTGCCTCTCGGAGATACTGAAACAGTGGTACGAATAAAGGGAACAGCCGACAGAATCGACAAAGCTGATGAGTTTGTGCGCATAATCGACTATAAGTCGGGCAAAGTTGACCCCGCGGACCTTTCGGTAACCCAGCCTGCCCCACCAATCGACAAAGTCTCGGACAAATGGTTCCAAGTGATGACCTACACCTGGCTCTACCAAAAGAACAATGCAAAATCCTTGCCGTTCACCGCAGGAATTGTCCCACTCAACAACTTTAAAACCAGTTTTTTGACAGCAGAATGGGACGGCGAAGAGTGCATCTCCCCCTCCCATTTGGACACCTTTGAAGATATGCTCCGCGACCTCCTCACCGAACTGCTCGACCCTGAAAATTCTTTCACAATCAAGCCGAATGCAAAAAAATGCAACTACTGCCCCTTCCAAGAAGTTTGCAACCCATAATATCTTGCATCCCTATGAGGGAAACGCGGCTGCCTCAACAAAACAGCGCCCTTAAAAGCTCCATGCAAATAAGGGGGTAGTTTCGCCGTACATTGCTACTACATAGCTACTGCATTGCTATTGGGAAGCAATGTTGAAGTAATGAGTAGCTATGCAGATGCTATGTAAAGCGGAAGTACAGAGGGACATATTTGCAAGGATGAGAGCGGCAGAAAAAGGTACTTATGTCGGCTTATTAAAAAATTGCATAGGCTGTATCTTTGCAGATTGTTAGATACGGACCATTCGAGCCCCAACTGGATCTAACAGAATGATTCGATTCCCCTTTCCTCGAAATATGCAGCCCCATGTTCTCCTAAAATAGACGGACTATCTACACCAAAACTCCGCAAGCGGGCGATAGAAACAAGTCGATGAAACTAACATTTGGCTTTAACATTTGCCCGTTTTCAGTCCGAACCCAGTCCGAACTCAGTCCGAACCCACTCCTTTTTCGGAAATGTTAAAAAAGCGAGGAGAGGGGGTGGGATTTTTTTTACATTTCGATAAGCAGTAAAATTTGTAGGCGGATTGGCATTCTTATAACAAAAAGGCTCGGATTAAAGGAATCCGAGCCAACAAGAATCTCCGAGAACGGGTATCAAGATCTTTTCCCTTTACCACCCAAAACTATAATCACAACACTAGCAACACCAGCAACACAGGCTGCAAGGAATTTCTTAAAGCCATTTTCACTTCTAATTTTTTCCTTATTATATTCGGACATATCATGACTACACAAACTTATTGATTTTATTATTTCTATTCTTTCAGATTCTGATATAGTATTATCTGACAGACGATCACTAAGACAACGTGACAGTCTGTCCATTATATCTAAATACTTTTTGTCACGCTCTCTCTCATATTCTATCTGTAATTTAATACAGCTGGCAAATTCTTTGACGAAATCTACTGATATAGGAACAATTGTTTCCAGTACATTAACAGGAATCTCTTGTTCTTTTATCAAATTAAATAATTGATAGGCCTTTTCCTTGTCTGTTCCTGTCAAGGGTTTTATTTCTATTTGTTTGTTTTCTTTTTTCTTTTTCATCTATGTATAACTTATTTCTGGCTCTTTAAATTATTCACCTTAAAAGCAGCAAAGACCCAAATAATCCGCTAATAAAGTATGCTCCAAATTATTTCAAATATACGCACATAAAAAAGCGTGGCACTTTCCGCTTCATCGGATTCCTGAGGTCTTGGACTACCTAATCTCCCAACTACAACGAGTAAAGCCCACGCCATAAGGCGGGAACATCGTTGCTCTACCTTGGGAGATTATTCTGAAAGTGTCCAAGTTTCAGGAAATCCCGTGTTAAGCTACTTTGCTTTTCCTATTATAATGTGTGTATCAATTCATTCTAATGCTTCATAGGCATGTGTTGTTAATTACTACTGTTATTCTATCTCTTCAGCCTTGATGCCTGTCAGTTTCTCTATCTTGTCCAACGGCCAAAAGTTGTTCTCCCAGAAGAAGTATTGGTCCTTACGCTTTTTGAAGATACGGAAAGGTGTCTTGGAGGTGTCATATACATGCATAATATCGCATACATTAACGAGATCTGGTATTAGATCAAGTGCTTTCCAGTACCGGCTGATGATTTTTTCTTGGGGGACATCATGTCCTCCCCGCATAACGCGTGTTTTCACTCGCGCCACATTGATACGAGGATTTGACGTGAGAATATAAATGCACCGAATAAAGTACCCCTTCTCTTTTGCTTTTTGGAGCAGATAGAGATTGCGCGGTGTGGAGAGGACTGTCTCAAATGTGAACGAGATGCCATCATTTACATATTGCTCACGGAGGGAAGTCGCCATTTCTGCGGCCTCCAAGTCGGTGCAATGTGTTGCCATTTTTATATCATCAGCATTCAAGTACGGCTCGATGATTTTGGCCATACGAGTAATGGTTGACTTTCCGGAGCCATTGGGACCAGCAAACACTATGATTTCTGGCTTTCGTTCAGTCATATTTATAAGACATATTCTCTATGGCCATCGGCATAAAGCAGATAGGCCTGTTGTTTTTCTTCATCCCAATCGGGAATGGGACAGCCTGTCACCTTCTTGATTTCATTCTCTATGCGCACCGCTTCAACAAAGCGACGAGTGAGCTCTTCATCACTGATGCCACATGTGCTATCCAGTTCGTTTTCTTCGGTATTCATTTTATGCAGTCTCTAAAATTCATTGAGGTCAAGCGGGGAGCCTGTTCTGGCCGCTTTGCCTCAATTTGATTTTGCAAAGGTACGCAATATTTCTGATATTTCGAATAAATCCTGCCGCTTTTAATTCTTTTTAACATCATGACGCATTGCCATCTTTTTCGTTCGAGCTTTACTTTATTTTCTAACTTTGTCACTTTTTGCGGATTTTAGGGCTTTGAAATGTTAAAATACTAAGGCTGAAAACTGGCTTTGCGACGTTTCTTCGCCAAAGCACGCAAGCAGCTACGCCACAGGCACATAGATGTGCCGCTCGTTCTCCGCTTTTTTTTCGCTCTCCGAGCGGAGCTTGAGCGAAGCTACGGCGGAGCTAAAGCGAAGCTATGACGAGCCATGGGAAGCACGTCTCGAAATGTTAAAATACGGCATGGAATTGTGAATATTGGATTAACAAATCTGGGGGCGGAAGCTGTGGCTGTGCGAAGCCTTGGAGAGGCCATTTTGAGACCGCGAAGGGCTGTTGAGGGAAAGAGATAAAAAAAATAATTGCATATTCAAAAAAAAGATTGTATCTTTGCAGTTTGTTAGCAATGGGTCATTAGAGGTCCAAATTATGTCTAACTACATGATTAACTTTAAATTGTAATAAAAAAATATAATAATATAAAGATGAGAAAAGCTCTATTCACGCTCCTCCTGGCATCCTTAGTCGTGCTGACAGGATGCAGCGGATTGTCCAAAATGAAGTCTAATAGCAAAAAGATTCGCTATCAGGCCATCCCCGACCCTGTAGAAGTACGCGACGATAAGGTTGTGGTCAATTTCACGGCCTCCGTCCCCGCCAAGTATTTCAAAAAAGGTGTGGCACTTTTTATCCAGCCCGTGTTCTCATGGGAGGGCGGCACCACGGCCCTCGACCCCATCACTGTGAAGGGTGAGAACGTCTCTGGTCCAGGAAGCACTATCAACTATACTACTGGCGGACGCTTCACCTACAACGATGCCCTCGACTACAAGCCCGGCATGGAGACTGGCAAGGTGACCCTCGCTCCCGTGGGTTATAAGACCGCCACGGTTGACGATGAGGCTCTCTTCGCTGACGAAATCGTTGAGAACCATAATGGTAAGGTTTTCCCCACCGTGCTCATCTCTGACGGTGTGAACATCACCTCCGAATGGATTGATATCCGCGGCAATATCTCTATCGCCCCCCTGAACTACAACAAGAAGCAGGGCGTTGTGGAGACTGCCGACATCTATTTCCCCAACGGCACATCTATCCTCGACTGGAACCACGAGATGAATGTCCGCTTCGATGCCCGCTACACGGTTGAGGACCTCAAGCGCGTCATGCTTGAGAACGGTCTGCCCAAGCAGATCACCATCACCGGATGGGCTTCGCCCGAAGGTGAGGAGACCGCTAACGTGGGTGTCTCCAAGAATCGTGCCGATATCGCCACCAACGAGCTCCGCCGCGTGCTCGACGACGTTCTCAACGTCATGGCCAAGCGTGCAAAAGTGAAGCCCCAAGACCTCGAATACTACAAGCACAGCCAGCTGAAGAAGATGGTCATCACCACACGCTCGGCAGGCGAGGACTGGGTGCACTTCGTCGTCATGGTCGAAGAGAGCAACATTCAGGATAAGCACGCCATTGTCAACGTTGTCGAGACTCAGCAGAACCTTGTGAAACGCGAGCAGATGATTAAGAACTATTCTGAGACCTATCCCCAGCTCGAACGCGACATCTTCCCCAACCTCCGCCGTGCACAGATTGCCCTTTACTATTCCGAGGCACGCCAGACCGATGTCGAGCTGGCCAAGCAGGCTACCCTCAACCCCTCCAAACTTTCTTTCGATGAACTGATGTATGCCGCCTATATCAACTATAACTACGACACCAAGATGAAGTACTACAAGTGGGCCACCGAGAACCATCCCGCCGAATGGGGCGCTTGGAACAACGCTGGCGCTATCGCTTTCTACCTTGGCGACTACGACGAGGCTGAGCGCTACCTCAAAGTGGCTCGCGACCTCAACCCCCACAACCCCGATGTGCTTAACAACACGGGTCTTCTCTGTCTCGCACAGAAGGACTTCACTCTGGCTAAATACTACTTCGAAGAAGCTAAGCGCCAGGGAAGTTCCGATGCTGATGCAAACATCATCATCCTCAACCTCAAACGCGGCAACTACGAAGATGCTCAGAAGCTGATGAAGGGCACCACCTGCAACTACAACCTCGCATTCTCTCAGCTGATGAACGACGAGACCGAGGCTTGCATCCGCACCCTCAACTGCTGCCTCGACCAGAATGCCGAGGTCAACTACCTCCGCGCCGTGGCTTACTCCCGCCTTGGCGACCACGAGAACTGCATCAAGAACCTTCAGGAAGCTGTGGCTCAGAACTACGACTACAAGCGCAAGGCTGCCGTCGATACCGAGTTCAAACAGTACTGGAACGACGAGGACTTCAAGCTTGTCATCAAACTCTACTAATAATATAGTATAATATAAAAAGGATGTAGGAATCTCACCCATTCCTACATTCTTTTTTAATGATAAAGAGAATATGAGCATCTTCACTTCCGTCAAGAGACAGATACCCAACATCATCACCCTCTGCAACCTCACCTGCGGCGTGTTCGCCACGAACGCTGCTGTTCAAGGAGCACTTGCCCATGCGG
>JAZLGA010000076.1:0-3713 GCA_045616045.1 Bacteroidales bacterium
CGTCTTTGTTGCTCAATTGGGTATCGTTTGTCAGGATGCACCGATAGACGTACTCTCCGTCGAACAGGTCCGACTGCCCGTTATCCCTCAGGGTGCGCTGCACGACGAGCCGGTAGCCCTCCTCCTCCAAGAAGGCGGTAAACGGTATTGATGAGAGCCGGCACTTAATGTAGTTGATCTCCTCGTCCTCCCAAGCGGAATCGTCAATTTCGGAAATCCTCCTCCGCAGCGTCTCGCACCTGCTCGCCCTGATATAGAATGAACGGCTGTGCCTGGCCACGGTCTTGACGATTTCCTTGGAATAGGAGCCGCAGTCCATCCTCGACTGCCCCACCTTGACCCCGTTCTCTTCAAGAGCCAGATATGCCTTCTCAAGTGTTTCGGCCTGAATGTTGCAAAAGTCGAGAGTAGAGCAAGCTTGCTTGCTATGCCGAGACTCGGCAACATCAGTGAAACTAAGGTACCTCACATTGGCGTTGCCGTCCCTGTTCTCAACGAAGAATGGGTATCCGTCAATCTGGGCGATGCCGGGAAAGTATCCGAAAGCCTTCTTGTAGGAGAACTTGGCGTCATACTTCTCTGTTGGTATGAACTGGTTGTCGTAGTCGAAGACGTGGGCTGTCTTCGTGTCGACCTGCCCGCATTGGATGAGTCCCTTGACGGCAAGGCTGGTGAGCGCAGGGTTGTGGTTGAACCTGTACTCGATGCCCGATTCCGAGTGAGAGGCGGATGACTCGGTACAGAGCTCTTTGAACGAATTGAGGAGGATGTCGGGGCTGCAAAGCCTGTAGTCCTGTGATTTTTCGGAAATCTGGCCGGATATCCGCCTGGAATCTTCTATGCATGAGCCGTTGGTGGCATATGTTGCCAAAAGGGTCTTAAAAATATCCGAATAGGAATACTTTGCGTTGAACCTTCTGTTTCCCAGCAATTTGTCGACCAGTTTGTCGAGACCGGCCTTGTTAAAATGGTCAAGCATGAGAAATATTCCGCCAAAAGTTCCTACCAAGTCAGATTTTAGTTGTATCTTTGCACTCATAAATTATGTATTTTTTCTTTGCACATACAAAAATACGAATAATTTATGACATGAGCGACAGATTGCTCTGAAAGTTTTCAACAATCTGTTGCTCAATTTGTTAATTATTAACTTACGGAATCAAGGATAAATTCGAAGTTTTCGAGGACATAAAAACGGATTGCAAATGCTTCAGCACGACCTGAAGAAAATTGATCCAATCAAGTTCTGCTGCTGCAATCTCATTCGTTTCGTTCGTTTCATTCGTTTCGCATGCTGTATCTATCGTAGAATCATTTTGTTATGAGTATTTTTTGTATGCTTTTTTCATTCGTTTTTTCATTCGTTTTCTCGATCGTAGTAAATTTTATATCAATGCGTTACATGGTGTGAAACGAATGAAACGAATGAAGAAAAGCAACAATTGGCCCTCGTCCATCAAATTGGTCATATCAGTTGTCATGGTTCGCTCAAGTGAAGTGTCTTATCGGGGTTTTATCGGGGTCTTAACGGGGTTAACCCCGTTTAGACCCCGCTTTATGGCCGCTTCATGCCCGTTTTGTCAAGGCACTTAATGTAGTTTATATGATTGAGAAATTGTGTCACATCAATTTGAGACAATCTCAATTATTTCCTTGGATTTTGTCCGATTTTGGCAAATTATATCCTTGGATTTTGTCAAAAAATTGAAGATTATATCCTTGGATTTTGTATTTTTTTCGTATATTTGCAATGAAAATATTGCATCATATATATAGTATAATCGCATGTATTACAATAGACTAATAGACAAATGGCTTGAAGATTGGGCATCAAAGAAAGTTCGCAAACCGCTTTTGTTGCGTGGTGCTCGTCAAGTGGGCAAGTCTTCTGCGGTGCGTCATCTGGGTGAAAAATTCGAGATTTTTGTTGAGATAAACCTTGAAAAGAATCCATCTTATATTGATATCTTTAAGAAGGATTTGGATGTGGAAAGAATTGTCTCTCAGTTGGCTGTCATGGCATGTAAGTCTATTGAACCAGGGAGGACATTGCTCTTTATCGACGAGATACAGATGTCGGCAGAAGCTATAATGTCGCTTCGCTTCTTCAAAGAAGATTTGCCTGACCTTCATGTTGTTGCGGCAGGGTCTCTGTTGGAATTCGCTCTTGAGGAAATCCCCACCTTCGGTGTTGGTCGCATCCATTCCATGTTTATGTTCCCCATGACTTTTGATGAGTTTTTGATGGCCAATGGAGAAAAACGACTTATCGAAGCCCGCAATGAGGCACAGGCAAGCAATCCTCTACCGACACCCTTGTACGAGAAAATCGTTGCTCTTTTCAGAACCTATATTCTTGTGGGAGGTATGCCCGAGGCGGTAAGCAAATGGGTTGAGGCGCACGACTATGTGGCCTGTCAGGAAATTCAGGATGATATTGTTGTGTCATACGAAGACGATTTCTCAAAATACAGAAAAAAGACCGACCCGATGTTGCTGAGACAGACTTTGCGGAGTGTAGTCGAACAGATGACAGAAAAATTTGTATATTCAAAAGTCCCAGGGGATTACAAGGCTTCGGAGGTGAAGAAGGCGTTGGAAATGCTTACAATGGCGGGGCTGATAATTCCTGTAACCCATTCGGATGCAAACGGCATTCCTTTAGGTTCCGAAGCCGATGCCAACTATCGTAAGATGCTTTTGCTTGACACGGGTTTGGCCTTACGGTTATTGAATATGGCCACGGGCAGTAGTACTGAGCTTACTACTCATATTCTTACCTCCAACGAGGTGGATTTGGTTAATAAAGGGCCGATGGCAGAGATGGTTGCAGGTTTGGAGATGCTGCACAACAAAACGCCCAATCTGCGTCATGAGCTGTACTACTGGCATCGGATGGCTAAAAACTCCAATTCGGAGGTGGATTATATAAATACATTCAACCAAAACGTGCTTCCCATAGAGGTGAAAGCTGGCAAACAAGGTGGTATGAAGAGCCTATGGCTGTTTATGAGGGAGAAGAACATTCATTCTGCCATACGATGCTCATTAGAGAATTATGGTGAGTTTGACTACATCGACAAGGAAGCCGATAATGAGGTGCGCCATGTGAGGATTTGCCCTTTGTTTGCTTTGTCTCAATTGGAAACGAATGTTTGCAAATTTTGATACAGGAGTGATATCTCCAAATTTTGACTGTCTTTCATGCGTTTGCCCTGCTGTGTTTTGTTGATTTCCTATTGCGTCTGGATTCTTTCGTTGCTGCGGTTTCGGGCATCAATAGGGGTATTGAGAAATTAGATATAAACGATTGGTGAAAAGGTTGTATTTTTGCAGTCGAAAAAACTGTTTCAACCATGAACCAAACCAATCTTTCCGAACGCAATGACCTCGATCCGGTCGTGATCGACGATGTCAGCCGCCCCAATTTCGTGGCTCGTGTGGCTCAAAAAACCAAACGGCTTCTCACTCTGCTGCGAGCCTATCTCAAACGGCTGATTCACTTGGAGGGCGAACTCGACGTGGGGGCTGCCGAGGCATTGATCCGCAAAAACATTGCCTTCCGTGGCCCGAATGTGCTCATCCTGATATGTGCCATTATCATCGCCTCTATCGGCCTCAACTGCAACTCTATCCCTGTCATCATTGGTGCGATGCTTGTGTCGCCGCTGATGGGACCCATCCTGGGGTTCGGCATGGGGTTGGGCATCCAC
>JAZLGA010000077.1:0-6329 GCA_045616045.1 Bacteroidales bacterium
AAAAAACAAATCACTTATGAAAGAAGCAACAGCCATAGGACTCATGTCGGGCAGCTCGCTCGATGGCCTCGACATCGCCTTAGTGCGATTCCAATATGACGACAACCAATACAGTTTCAGCATCATAGATGCCGACACCCTACCCTATCCCGACGAGTGGAAGCAGCAACTCACCGATGCTTTCCACAAGCAGCCCAACGAATTGAAAAGCTTAGATAAGGCCTACGGGCAATTCTTAGGCGAGCAAGTGAAGCAATTCGTCGCTTCGCGAAATGCCAAGCCCGATTTCGTGGCCTCTCACGGACACACCATCTTCCACAAGCCAGAAGAGCACTACACCTTGCAAATCGGTGACGGACAAGCCCTTGCCAACGCCTGCGGACTGAAAGTCATCAACGACTTCCGCACCGAAGACGTGCTGAAAGGCGGTCAAGGAGCACCATTGGTACCTATCGGCGATGAACTGCTTTTCGGTGACTACGACATCTGCCTCAACATCGGTGGCATCGCTAACGTATCATACGACGAAGATGGCCGTCGCATCGCCTACGACATCTGCATGGCCAACCAAGCTTTAAATTATCTGGCACAAATGAAAGGTCTCCCCTACGACCGCGACGGCTCTCTTGCCCGCAGCGGCGAAGTTGATATGGACCTGCTGAAGCGACTGAACAGACATCCGTTTTACGGTCAATTACCGCCCAAATCCTTGGGCAGGGAGTTCTTTGAGGCCAACCAAAAAGAGATGCTGGATGACTGCGGGACTGCGGGACGCGAGACTACGGGACTGCAACGCCTCTCCGTTGAAGACATGCTAGCCACTTTTGTGGAACACATCGCTTTGCAAATCGCCTTGGGCGTGAGCCATCTGCCCAAGGGCAAGATCCTTGTCACTGGTGGCGGATCACGCAACCAATTCCTCACGGAGCGTCTGCAAGCCCGCACCTCGCACGAAGTCATCATCCCCGACAAAATGACTATCGACTACAAAGAGGCTTTGGTTTTTGCTTTTCTTGGTCTTTTGCGAATGGAAGGCAAGACCAACGTTTTGGCTTCGGTGACTGGTGCCGAGAGTGACAGTTGCAGTGGGCGGATTTGGAAGCTCTCCTGAAGCATTTTGTTTTTCATTCATTTACAGCAATATATCCGACAGCAAACGACAACAAACGACTACTGTCGACTACAAACGTTTAATCAACGGCTTTATCTTGACAAAAGGTATTTCTTTGCAGTATGATAAAAAAAAGGAATAGTTATGGCAAAGAAAGACACCGACACAAAACTTGAAATCACAACTTGTGATATCAAAGGCATTGACAGTATCAGCATTGAATCACTGATACGTGTAATAAGAGGCCAACAGGTCATGCTTGACTCTGATTTGGCGATGCTATATGGGGTTGAAACAAGGATTCTAAATCAAGCAGTTAAGCGCAATATCAAACGTTTTCCAGAGGATTTCATGTTTCAACTAACTCAGGATGAGTCCATTCGTTTAAGATCACAAATTGTGACCTTAGACAATGAAGGACTTTGTTCAAGGTCGCAAATTGCGACCTTGAACAAAATGGACAATCCTTTGAGGTCACAAATTGTTACCTCAAAAAGCGGACGTGGACAACACAAAAAATATCTTCCCTATGCCTTCACTCGCAACGGCATCGCCATGCTCAGCAGCGTATTAAGGTCTGACACAGCCGTGGAGGTCAACATCCGTATCATGAGGGCCTTCACCATGATACCACAACTCGTTAATCACAACACACAAATCATAGAACGAATCTTCAACATTGAGCAGCATCAGCAAGAGACAGACAAAACGATTAAGGTCATTCTGGAAAAAATTGAGGACGTTAGCCCAAAACTTCTCCCCGAACAGGTCTTCCCCACTGGTTGCGTCTGGGATGCATGGACCTACATCTCCGACCTCGTTCGGAGTGCCCGAAAAAGAATCGTTCTTATCGACAATTTCGTTGACGACCGAGTACTCTCCTTGTTCACAAAGAGAGCCGATGGCGTTTCAGCGACCATCCACACCCGATATAATGAGCAATTTCTCATAGATTTACAGAAGCACAACACACAATATCCTGAAATTGAATTCATCCAGCTGCCGCACCGCAACCATGACCGTTTCCTGATTATCGACGACAAAGTCTATTTGTTGGGCGCGAGTTTGAAGGACATCGGCATGGGGCTTTGCGCGGTTACTGAAATGAGTATTGCGCCGGAAGTGGTTTTGGGGGTGGTGAAATGAAAAGGTAATATAGGCTCCGCCTATTTGACGAAGCCTTAAATCAAACATTTATATAACATATAAAAAGCGTTATTCAGTAACAAGGCGAACTGAATAACCATAGTAGCGATAACCATTTGTCAAGACATAATATAACTCATACATAATATAATAACCCACATCAAGACGAACATCATTGAATCCTAGCGCATACGCTTGTGTATCATTATAATATGAAGATGTCCAATAAAACCCCTGATGATAATTGGGATAGCCTCCAGTTTCATCGTAGAATGAAGTGTACACTCTTTCGCCAGCTGCGGGCAAGAATAACGCACCGTTTGATTCAAACTTACTTGTCCAATCTGACATTGAGATGGTATTAGAGGAATAACCGCTATACCCTGTTATTAGGGTGTAGTATGAACTATCCCAATCATCAGGAAGTACAACAACACCCTTTACTCCATTAACGGTTGCCCTAGCATAACGAATGCCAGAAGGTGTAGTACGATTGAACATCAAGAATCTCCATTCTTCACTGGTCAATGTACGCCATTTATTTGCAACATTACCTCCATTTGTTATCGGATTGGTACCCCAATCGGTAAAGGTAGAATAATCAGAATAATTACCCGAACTATTGGTTGGATTGTTTCCCGTTCCCCAGCCGAATAGGTCAATCCACCCACTATACGAAGATGATATGTTGCTGTTACTACTTCCAATATAGTCAAGTTGGCTTTCTGCGAAACGCCACTTGTTTGTTGCAGCTTTATACTGAAGATTGCCTTGTGAAAACCAAACCTGCTTGATGCCGCTGACAGAGAACTTGCCATTGATAGCACCAGTTGGCGGTTGTTCTTTGGTCTTGAATGTAATCTGCTCACCGTAGGAGGTTCCTTTAATGTTGGTGGCGTAGGCTCGAACATAGTAGGTCTTATTGGGCGAAAGACCTGTAATGATACTTGTAAAACCACCTGTTCCTGTGCCATCTACAGTATGGCTGTCATTTATCGTGGGGCTTTCATTTGTACTACAACATACACCACGAGCAGTAATTGTTGCGCCACCATTAGATGTCACTTCTCCGCCACACATTGCCGTAGTTGTAGTGATGCCCGTCACTTCCATAGTTGTGACAATAGGAGCGCTATAATCTTGTGTCTTAAACGTCACATCATCACCATAAGCAGTGCCTTTATCATTTACAGCGTATGCACGTACATGATAGGTGGTGTTAACTGTAAGTCCAGTAATTTCGACCGAAAACTCACCAGTCCCACTCCCATCACTCAAATGAGAATCATTCGTAGTCGGATTTTGGGTAGTAGCCCAACAAACGCCCCTTTCGGTCACTTCCGAGCCTCCGTCACTATTCACATAACCGCCGCAAGTGGCATGGGTGTGACCAATTCCCGTAGGCTCCATAGTTGTCAAATCTGATTGCGCCATAGGAAGTGTGGTGAAGGTTGCCTTACCACTATATGCCATACCGGCATCATTGCGTGCAAAAGCCATGCAGTTATAGGTGGTATTGGGTTCAAGGTTGGTCAACCTTGTCGGAAACTCTCCTGCGCCATTGCCACAATACATTGTGTCTTGTCTTGATTCGCCTTGTTTTCCATATATGAAACCTCGGTCGATTACGGGTGATCCCCCATCGTCGGTCACTTCGCCCGTCACATTGGCAGAAGTGTAAGACACGGATATGGCATTGTCATAGATTTTTACCGTCGGAGGCGCACTTTTCTTGCAAGCACCAAAGCATAACGCTAAGATTGCCATACCAACGAAAGTCAAGGTTTTGATATTTGTCTCCATTTCAACAAATCTTTTTATTCATTAATGATTAGAGGAAACCAAGGTACGAACGAAATCTTTTGCCGCGTCCTGCATATTCGAGAAATCATTGCCCAATGATGTCGTGCAGTCAAGCACCAACATAATCAAAGCACTATTTCTGTCTTCCTCCGTGACGACGGAGTTGGCAGGGACAAACTCTGTCTCTTTCTCCCATACGCCATTGCTTGACTTACGCCAAAGCAAAACCCTGTTCAAGTTTGACTGCGATAAAGGATTGCCATTTTGGTCCTTCAAATCCTCAAACGGAAACCTAAAGAATCCATTTTGCTTGTCAAATGATTCTATTGATGGACGGCCTTGGGTAAGTCCTCTATATGTGATATTGTCCAAAACACGGCTATTGGAAGTACGCTTGTAGGTTGCCGCAATGTAGCGGGACGATTGTTCAGGACTTCCCGAAGCTGATATGTCAAAAGTGAAGCGGATTTGCGTTCCTTCGTCGTATCCGGGCGGAACATCCAGCTTAACGTTCACGGAAGTCGAGGTGGAGTACAGGCTGTCGGCAATCTGTTTGAACCTTTGCTTCACTTCGTTCATATTCGAGACTTGGAAAGCGTTGCTGTTGTTGCTTGCCAGTTTGTTCAAGTTATCACGAAATTCAGCATCGTCATCAACATCATCACCTTTCAAGCCTATAGTGTAAGCAGCGACCCGCTTGCCATGGATTAATTCGCTTATGATTTTATTGTGCAGACCTGTACGATAGGCAACTTTGCTGGGATAGTTTTCTGGATTGGTTTCAGAATCATTCAATGAATAATTGTCCAATCCGTCAGTGAATGTCACCAAAGCCACATTTTTAAGTTTGGGTGGTTGTGGATAGGCGTTGAGTTTTTTGAGACCTTGGTAATCTGCATAATAAAGCCCCGTCAAATTGTCCGCTCTTAAACCTTCAATAAAATTGATAAATCCTTGTTCAGAAGAGCTATTCAATAGCTTAATCTCTTTTGTGTAAAGGTTTCTGTTAAATCCTATGATACCCAAATAGATACCTTCGGTTGTTGGAGACGATCCTCCTCCATTGCCTCCGCTATTGTTTCCCCCATTGTTCGGGTCTTTTGTGCATCCTGTGGCCATTATCGCCGCTGTCAGCATTAAGGCTGCTGCTGCCTTCATGAATGTTCTCATTTTCTTGTGATTTTAAAATGTTATGTGATCGTATTACCTATGCATTTCCAAACAAGCACAAAAAAAAGCGTGAAACTTTCTTGTTTCCCGCTGCTTAAGGTATTTGGCGTAACTCGACATCTCCGAGAAATAAGTCAATCTCACGCCGTAATGCGAGCATTTTGACTTTTAACCTGAGATGTCTTCGTAAAAATCGCCAAATTTTTAATGGAGAAGAATCAGTTTTAATGCTGTTATTTATGTCGTTTCATTTCACGCAATCCTGCGCTTTTATTGCATATTCGTTTCGTTTTTATGGGTTACTGTTTGTGTTTTATCGGGGCAAAGATACACAATTTTTCAAAGTCGCAAGGATTTGGGTGCGTTTTTGCATTTTTTGTGTTTCAACAAAGGATAATTCCAAGACTTGCTGGCGAAGCAATGAAGTATACCAGTTAGACAATAAACCCTGTGGTATCAATCATTACACCCGTGATTCATCCATATATCGTTCACCAAACTAACCGAAAAACGCACGAAATAGGTTATTCAATTAACCGATTTTTTAATATAAAAGGTTATTGTATTAACCTTTTTTGTATCTTTGCAGCCTAAATACAAACGGGAAAGATGGAAACGTTATTCAAAAAACACCAGATTCTGATTTCACAGGTGAGCATGGACATCGTCCGAGAAATGATTAATACCATTTCGTGGGAAAAACAATTGGTGGGCATTCGAGGTTCGCGAGGCGTAGGAAAAACCACACTGATGCGACAGTATATCAAGAAAAACTATGGCATCAAACCTGGCGAGGCGCTTTATTGCGTATTGGACAGCCTCTATTTCAGCAACCACAGCCTGCTTCAGTTGGCCGAAACTTTCCACTTGATGGGCGGCAAGCACCTTTTCCTCGACGAGGTACACAAATATCCCACATGGAGCAAGGAAATCAAGGAAATCATCGTCCTCTATCCCGACATGAAAATCACCTTTTCGGGATCATCCCTTTTGCAGATTCTCAATGCCGATGCCGACCTCTCGCGTCGTGTACTGAGTTACGACATGGCAGGACTGTCGTTTCGCGAGTTCCTCCATTTCTACAAAGGCATTCAATTCC
>JAZLGA010000078.1:0-38665 GCA_045616045.1 Bacteroidales bacterium
ACAACAAAATCAAACTGCTCGATAGGAACTTTTGCCGTATATTCAACAGGAACGGCTTTTTGTTCCGTCATTCGTTGCTGTAGCCAAGTTGATTCATTTGGATTGTCGGTTTCTGCGCCTTCGTCCATCTCCTCGCCTTTCAAAATAGAATACAGGCGTTGAATGGTAGAGATGCACACTTGGCTATCGCTCGCTATGTAGCTTGAATTCAAACGCTGAACATTATACAGCTCGGTAAACTTGCGATTGTCGTCGTTCGGACGGAAATTCATAAATTCCTGCTCGGCCTGTTCGCCCAAATTGCGGGTATCGACAAGGAACAGAATCCGTTTTGCCTTTGCGAATTTCAGCAGACGGTAAATAAACGTGATTGCAGTGAATGTTTTTCCTGCGCCAGTTGCCATTTGAATCAAAGCACGAGGACGATTATTTTTGAAAGATTCTTCCAAGTTCACAACAGCCTTTATCTGTGCAGGACGCAAGCCTGTTTCGTCCAATGTGGGAAAATCCTGCAATCGGTTACGAAGACTTCTCCCATTACGAATCCATTCTGCAATAGTTTTAGGTTTATGAAACGCGAACACCGTACGGCTTCGAGGTTTAGGATCACTATAATCGGTGAAATGGGTAACAGTTCCCGTTGTCTCATATACATAAGTCAACGGCTCATTGTTCAAATATTTCAGTTTGGCATTTGCATATCGAACAGACTGTTCCTCCACCATAGTAAGATTTACACCTTCCTCTTCGCGTTTGGCTTCAATAATGCCAACAGGTTTCCTGTTTATAAAGAGCACATAATCTGCTGGACCTGCATCCGTTTGGTATTCGCGTATGGCGATGCCTGTGCCTGCAGAAAAGTCAATCTTGCTTTTCGACTGGACTGCCCAACCTGCCAATTCAAGTAGGTTGTCAATTTTATCGCGAGTTTCCTGTTCGGGATTCTGGTTTGGCATTATATGGTTTGTTTCTGCAAAAATACTTATTTTTTTAGTTACAGTGTCTTGTTGGTAGTATAATAAAATGTTGTTTCAATGTGTAAATGAGATGCGTAAGCCATTGTCCTTGTTTGTGGTGGGGGATTGGCTAAGGTTTTTGTTGGCAAGACGGGGAGTTGGCATAAAGAACCAGTTGTCTGTCATGGCAGGTCAAAGCCTAAACCGGAACAGAACATATATGCAATAATAAGCAAGTGTTGATAGAACCACAAAACTCGGGTGAGTTTTGTCTCTCATTTAGCTTTTTTAATGCGGGAACAGTCTCTCAAACGGTTCTGGGTAGGGTGTCTCAAACTCCATGTCCTTGTCTTTGAGAGGGTGGTGGAAGCAGAGTTTGTAGGCGTGTAGAGCCAATCGCCCTATGGGGTTGACGCCGTTGCCGTATTTGCTGTCGCCGACGACGGGGTGTCCTATGTCCTGCATGTGAACGCGTATCTGGTTCTTGCGCCCTGTCTCAAGGTGAAGTTGGACGAGCGAATAGTGTTTGTTGCTTACCAACACCTCATAGTCGGTCACGGCATACTTGCCTCCGTTGTCGGTAGGCGACGAGTATGTTATGAAAGCCTTGTTGTCTTTCAGCCATGACTTCACTTGTCCTTTGTGTTCTTCTGGAGTGCCACTCAAAACAGCCACATAACGTCGGTCGTAAACAGTGCCCTTCCAGTCTTCCTCGAACATAAGGGCCACTTTCTTGTCCTTGGCGAACACCATCAGCCCGGAAGTGTCGCGGTCGAGACGATGTATGGTGTGTGCCCTGCATCTTTGCCTCGTTGCGACGAAATAGTCGTTCAAAATGCTTTGCGCTGTGTCTCTTTCCTTGGTGGGGCTGTTGGACAAGATTCCTTCGTGTTTGTTTATCACAACGATGTATTTGTCCTCATACACTATCTCCAGCCACTTGTTTCTGAAACGTTCTTTTTCGTCGGGTTTCTTTATCTCCACCACCATCCCGGGCTTCAGTTCGTAGTCATATTGGGTGATGCGGTCTCCATTGACACTGATATGTTTGTTGGCAAGCATGCGTTTTGCCTTGTTGCGGCTTATGCCGTCAAGTTTCTTCATGATGAACTCCATCAGTTTGGAGGTTTCTTTTACCGTAAATTTCAACCCTTCGTTCTTTGGTTGTCTTTCTCTTTGTTCATTCATTTTGCCTGTGTGTTTTGAGATGTGTCTTCGTTATGGAAATAGTCCCATACTATTTTGGCTTTTGCCGGTCCCACAATCTTTGAAAGTGACTCGGTGTCGGCTTCCTTGATGTTTCTTACTGACTTGAGCTCAAGTAGCAACTTTTCGGCTGTTGCTTTGCCTATGCCTTTAATGTCGGCAAGCTCTGAATGTATGAACCCTTTCTGGAATTTCTTGCGGTGGTGTGTTATGGCAAAGCGGTGCACTTCGTCTTGTATGAATGTCAACAGCCTGAACAAGTCGGAGCCTGCCTTGACGCCTATCACCTGAGGCGGAAACCCGTAAAGCAATTCGTTGGTGCGGTGATGGTCGTCTTTTGCCAAACCTGCTATGGCAATGTCTGCATGAAGCTCGTCTTGAACCACTTGTCTCACTATCTCCATCTGTCCTTTCCCGCCATCGGTGATGATGAGGTCGGGGAGGGGACCTCCTTCCTCAATCAGACGGCTATATCGTCGGCTGACCACCTCGCGCATTGATGCGTAGTCGTCAGGCCCTACAACGGTCTTTATGTTGAAATGCCTGTAACCGCTTTTGTTTGGCTTGCCGTTGACAAACTGCACCATCGCAGCAACGGGATAGTCGCCTTGGAAGTTGGAGTTGTCGAAGCATTCAATAACCTCGGGCGTCTTCTCAAGATGAAGGGCTTCTTTCAGCTGCGCCAAGATGCGTTTGTTGTGACGATCGGGGTCAACGAGGCTGCGCTGCTTCTCAAGGTCTGTCTTGTATTGCATGGCATTGCGTCGCGACAACTCGAGCAATTTGTTCTTGTCACCGCGTTTGGGAATCGTAAAACTCACTCCGTCTATGCTGTAGTCGGGCTTGATGGGAACTATTATCTCGCTTGAATGACTCTCGAACTGCTGTCTCAAGTCTGCTATTGCTATCATAAAAAGTTCTTCGGCACTCTCGGCAAGCTTGCGTTTCATCTCGAAACTGTGCGACTGTATCACAGCTCCTTCGTTGACTCTCATGTAATTCACGTAGAAAGAACTCTCGTCGTCAACAAACGACATCACCTCAACATTGTGTATTGTGGTACTCACCACTGTTGAGCGACTTCGGTAATTCTCAAGAAGGTCGTGTTTCTCTTTGATCTTTTGAGCCTCTTCAAATTCCATCTTCGTTGCATGTGCCATCATTTGTGCCTTAAGCTCGTGAAGCACATTCTGCATGTTGCCTTTGATGACTTCTTTTATCTCTGATATCATGGAACGGTATTCCTCGGCTCCAATGTGTCCTTCGCATGGCGCGGAACAACGGTGTATGTGATAGTCGAGGCATGTCGAATACTTCCCTTTTTTTATGTTCTGCTCCGTCAGTGTAGTCTTGCACGACCTTATTGGGTATGCTTGTCGCAACAGGTCGAGGAGCAGATGGGCTGTACGCACAGACGGGTAGGGACCGTAATATTCCGACCCGTCGTCAACTTTCCTGCGTGTAAGGAAAACACCAGGATATTCCTCTTTTTTTATGCAAATCCACGGATAGGTCTTGTCGTCTTTGAGCATTACGTTGTAGCGAGGCTTGTACTGCTTGATGAGGTTGTTCTCGAGTAGCAGAGCTTCCGATTCGGACTCGACGACGATGAATTTCAAGTCGGCTATGCGGCTTACAAGAAGACGTGTCTTCCCGGTTTGCTCCTTGTTGAAATAACTGGTGACACGACGCTTGAGGTTCTTGGCCTTGCCGACATATATGAGCTCGCCGTCCTTGTCGTAATAGCGATACACACCTGGCCCAGTGGGCAGGACGGCCAATATTGACTTGATATGTTCGGATGCGTACATCAAATACAGAGACCTGTGGAATGTTTGTTTTTTTTGAAACGACTCATTGCCGGCCGCAGATGGCTGACAACTCTTCTTCTAACTCTTCTTGTAATGGTCCCACCCTTGCGCCTTCAGCGGTATGACGTGCTTGTCTGGCGTTATCAACTCTGTCTTCCCTTTGTCGCCTGTCATGTAGCCTATTATGGTAATGTCGGCAGTGTGACGTAGGATCTTCTCGTAGTCTTTCTGGTCAACTGTGAACAGAAGCTCATAGTCTTCGCCACCGCTAAGGGCTGATACACTGGGCACAATCTGGAATTCTTTCGATGTCTTGACTGTTAGCGGGTCGATGGGTATCTTTTCCTCATATAGCTGGCAGCCTGTGCCTGACGCCTTGCACAAGTGAAGCACCTCCGATGCCAGCCCGTCTGAAATGTCAATCATGGAAGTGGGCTTGATGCCTTCTTCGTGGAAAATCTCAACAATGTCTTTCCTGGCTTCCGGACGTAGTTGGCGTTGGAGTATGTAGTCAAGGCCTTTGAGCTGTGGCTGCATCTTGGGGTTGGCAAGATATTCGGCCTTCTCGCGTTCGAGCACCAAAAGCCCCATGTATGCACCTCCCAAGTCGCCGCTAACACACAACAAGTCGTTGGGCTTCGCACCATTGCGATAAACGATGTCTTCGCCCTTTGCCTTGCCTATTACAGTGATTGAAATCATCATGCCGCTTTTGCTGCTTGTGGTGTCGCCGCCAACAAGATCCACACCGTAGCTCCCGCATGCCGCCCGTATGCCAGCGTAGAACTCTTCAAGTGCTTCTACAGAGTAACGGCTCGAGACAGCCAACCCTATCACTATCTGTGTGGGCGTGCCATTCATCGCATATATGTCCGAGAAATTGACCACCGCCGACTTGTAACCCAGATGTCTCAATGGCGTGTAAACCATGTCAAAATGGATGCCTTCGACAAGAATGTCTGTCGATACCAGTGTCCTGTATCCTTCATGGTCTATCACCGCAGCATCATCGCCAACACCTACCTGTGTTGATGTGTTCCTGTATCCCAAACCCTTTGTCAAATGGTCAATCAACCCAAACTCCCCCAAGTCGTCAAGTGGGGTGAATCCGGTTCTTTCATCTTGCTCGCTCATGTAAATGATATTTTTGGCAAAAGTAATACTTTTTGTTGATTCGTTGATCTTTTTTATTTGCTTCCCCCGCACGCTGACCCCGCCTGAGTGCACCCACCGAACTCGTCGAAGTGTTTGCCTCTTTTTCGACATATATGGCTAACCCGCGTCACACTTTAAACACAGACGCATATCCAAACAGCATCTTGACGACAGGTAGCTAAAATCCTGAATTTTTCAATTCAGACGTAATTTTTTGTAACTTTGCACGTTTTATTGTGGCATGAAACTGTCTGTCATCATAGTTAACTACAATGTTGAGCACTTCCTTGAACAGTGCCTTAACTCCGTGTGCCGTGCCTTGCATGGCATAGAAGGAGAGGTCTATGTCGTTGACAACGACTCTGTTGACGGCTCTCTGAAGATGCTTGCCGCCAAGTTTCCTGAAGTTAAGGTTATCGCAAACAAGAATAATGTCGGATTCAGCCGTGCCAACAATCAGGCCATTCGCAAATCGACAGGCGAGTATGTCCTTTTGCTAAACCCCGACACGGTGGTTGAAGACGACACTTTCAGCAAGACAATAGCCTTTATGGACAGCCATCCCGACGCAGGCGGCTTGGGCGTGAAGATGCTCGACGGCAAAGGCAATTTCCTGCCCGAGTCAAAACGGGGACTGCCAACACCCGAAACGGCTTTCTACAAGATGTCTGGTCTCGCAAAACTGTTCCCTCACTCAAAACGCTTCGCACATTATTATATGGGACACCTGCCCGAATCCGAAACCAACGAAGTTGAGATTTTGGCTGGAGCCTTTATGCTTTTGCGCCGTAAGGCTCTTGATGAAGTGGGCCTCCTCGACGAGACCTTTTTCATGTATGGCGAGGATATTGACATGTCATACCGCATAACGCTTGGTGGCTTCAAAAACTACTATTTCCCTGAAACACGCATCATTCACTACAAGGGCGAAAGCACTAAGAAAACCAGCGTCAACTATGTGTTCGTGTTCTATAAGGCCATGAAGATATTCGCCAAAAAACACTTCGGCGGAAAAAAAGCATCGCTGTTCTCTTTCCTTATTAATATAGCCATCTATGTAAAGGCTTTTTTGGCTCTCGTGGCCCAATTCTTCCGTAGAGCTTTGGTGCCATTCTTAGATGCTGTCTTTGGTTATGCCGGCCTCTCGCTGATAAGCTATTTGTGGGGACAAAACATCTTTGGCGCCGACACGACTTATCCCCTGACACTCTTTGTGGCAGTCCTGCCAACCTATACTTTAATATGGCTCGCAACGGTCTATTTCTTTGGTGGCTATGATAAACCCTATAGCATCCCTAAAGCCATGTTGGGCATTTTTGCCGGTGGCATGGCCATATTGCTTGTCTATGCACTTGTGCCCGAAACATTGCGCTTTTCGCGCGCTCTTATCCTTTTTGGTACCTTGTGGCTTGCCATAGTGATGAATGTTGTGCGTGTGATTGGACAACTCTCCGGCAGCGAAATGTTCTTGTCGCGCAAGAATGCCAAAAAACGTTTTGTCATAATAGGAGGGGTGGACGAAACAAAACGTGTCGAAAATCTCCTTGGCAGTACCTCCATCAGAGCCGATTTCGTGGGCTTCGTCTCCGCTGATGTGCTTGCCCCTGATGGCTTCATAGGTAACTTGTCACAAGTGCCTGACATCATCTCTATTTATAAGATCTCTGAAGTCATCTTCTGCTCGAAAGACATCTCAAACCAAACCATTATCGACAAGATGGTTGAGTGGAACGCTTCGAATGTTGACTACAAGATCGCTCCCGAAGACAGCCTTTATATAATAGGTAGCAACTCCATCAATACCCGCGGCGACTTATATACCGTTGACATCAAGGCTATTGATACACGAGCCAACAAACGCAACAAACGCCTTTTAGACCTTTCGCTATCGCTGTTCACTCTGCTTTTCTGGATCCCCTTGCTTTTCGTGGTCAAGAAACCTTTTAGGCTGTTGAATAACACCATAAAGGTCGCCTTGGGCCGCCTGACTTGGGTAGGTTATGCATGTTCTGAAAACTCCCAGAAACTGCCGCATATTCGACAAGGCGTCTTCTCTCCCATGTCAATACTTGAAACCGACAACGGGATGAGTGCCTCAGAACTTGCTCTGCTCGCCGACAAGATGAACCTGTTGTATGCACGCGATTATACCGTCTTGAAAGATGTGGAAATATTCTTTAAGGCATTGCCGAAATGAAGACTGCTTGTTGAACTGATGAACCTAAAACATTGAATCATTTATTCTATTATGAACGACACAAAAGATAGTATGGTGTTCGGCCTGCACCCTGTCACAGAATTGATAAAAGCGGGTAAGGAGATAGAAAAGGTGTTTGTGCAGAATGGAACGCATTCGCCCGAGTTGACTGCAATATGCAACCATTGCCGCACCAACGGCATCCCTCTACAGTTCGTGCCTACCGAGAAGATGAACCGCCTCACCCATAAGAACCACCAAGGCGTGGTGGCTTTTGTCTGCCCCATCGAATACCAACAACTCGACAAGGTCATACCTATGGTATATGAACAAGGCCGTGACCCTCTCCTCCTTGTCCTCGACCGTGTCACCGACGTGCGTAACTTCGGCGCCATAGCCCGTACCGCCTATGCAGCCGGCTTTGACGCCATCATTGTGCCCTCGCGCGGCTCGGCTCTCATCAACGGCGACGCCATGAAAACATCCGCAGGTGCACTATCGTCGCTTAACGTGTGTAGAACCGACAACCTTAAAGATGCTCTCGCCTATATCAAAGATTGTGGCATTAAAATCGCCGGCTTTGCTGAAAAAGCTCACCAACCTTTGTGGAAAGCCGACCTCACCGGCCCACTTTGCATCGTTATGGGCTCCGAAGAAAATGGCATCAGCCCCGCTTATATGACGTGCCTCGACCTGCACCTCTTGATACCAATGCCCGGCAACATCGACTCTCTCAATGTCTCTGTAGCCACAGGAATAGTCTGCTTCGAAGTGCTTCGCCAACGCAGCCTGTAGAAGCGCTTCGTCAACGCAGCCTGTATATATGACTACTTGACACCTAAAACCTAAACGCCCTCCACTCTCATCTCTCATCTCTCATCTCTCAACTTTCAACTCTCATCTCTCCACTTTATTAAAAAAAACACAAAGAAAACTTTTGTTTCAAAAAAAATATTACCTTTGCAAATTATTAAGGTGTATATATGTGCGGATTTTAAGACGTAATTAATTGAATGTTAATAAAATATGATTTATAATGGAAACAATTCAGCAAATTATGACAAAAAAACTATGCAAACCGAAGACCATCGTGGCATTGGCCTACCTGGTTTTCTTTATTAGTGCTAACGCCTTCGCTAACCACTGGAAAGGCGTGCCATTCTTGCCCGAAACACAAGAAAACCTGTGGGGGGGGTATTATGACGATGGCCTAAAGTCAACGACTGATTTTAGGTACCTGTTCTATGATTATGAGGCTGGTTATTTCATGGGTATGAAAAGCGCCCCCAGCACTGACGAAGGGGCCGCAATGACCAATACTTATTATGCGGATGAGAACTGCGTGTGGTATGCAAATAGGGAGCTTTACCATGTCTCCTCCACTTATCCTGCTGATGCATCTAATCGTGCTAATATTTGGAGAGAAATAGATGGAAAAAATAAATATTACTATTCCCAATCAGGAAGAGTATATATTACAGAAAATAAGCCTACTACTAATAACCTCTTTTTTTTAAGAGGTACTAACCGTGTTTTGGCAAAATATAATAATAATGCTGGTTATAATGTTTCTTGGGATACAGATAAATGGATTTCTAATACTTCTAGTGATGTTACCAAAACTCCAAATGTCTTGGCTTATCTTCTTGCCACTGACGAGGGACCAAGCGCATACGTATTTAAGGAAACAGACCTTAACTATTATATGACCTATGAGGAAGGTTCAACCACACCGGGCAGTCCGGTTTCGTATCGAAGTGGTGCTCCTACTGTACGCTTTGATGCTGACAAATATATTTGGCACACACGCCTTAATAAGCTTAATTCGCTTGTCCCCACCGCCCTGTACCAGATTGTGAATGGGACAAATATGTATCTTACAGGTTTTTCGGGTGCTTCGTATAGTACAACATATTATGTGCGAACAGGTTTTGACCCATATAGTGATTTTTACATAAATAATTCAAACAAACTATATCGTAAACATAATTCTGATAAAACAGCTTTTTACACATATTTTGAAAATGGACATTGGGAACATAAAACCGACGCAACTTATGCCAAAACAACTGCCTATCTCGTAACCATTACCGATGATGTGGAATATTTGGCCGAATTGCCAACTGTGACGGGTCCCGATGTTCTTGCGGAGACTGGTTCGCAAAACTATGGCCTTTCGACTGATGAATACTACTATGTAAATGCTAAAAATTATCGGTTTGAAAACACCGATCACTTTGGTGGTGGTAACGCTTTGACACCCGCTGAGCTTACCTACTCCTGGGAAGTGTCAGACAACATTTCCTCGTATGTCTCTTTGACAAATGGCACAACTGAAGCCCCAACACTTGTTTACACTTCCTTGGTGAGTGAAATAACACAAGGCACACTGACCTGCACCATTAGTTATTCGGGCCATGAGATAGCAACCGTAACAAAAAATGTGGTTTTGGCGGGTGGTCATGATTCGTTGAAAGTCACATTGAACGATCTCCTCGACCACGACTTGAGCATTTACAATAGCTCTACTCCAAACTATCTGGTTCCTTGCGATGTCAATATAACATACTACGGCTATGGAAAATACAACAGTTCTGTCTTGCCCGGCTCATTGACATCTAATACAAGTCTCACCGACCTGGAACCAACTACTGCAACAGTGGCTGTGGGACATGCCTCTGCAGAATTGGAACACACCTTTATATATAATAAGACCCTCGAAAAGTCCCCGTCTGATGCCAATTGGTCTTACACTACCATCGCCAACCCGTTCTATCGCCGTCCGAAGATTGGTGGCGACTATTACGGCTTTGCCGCATGGCGGGTAAAAAGCGGTAGCAACATAAGCGGCTTTTCTGTAGGCTCCATCATTCCGGCAAACACCAAACTTTCCATTACAGGACCAGGCAACATCGAACTTGAAGCCGTTTGGGTGAAAGCTAACGTGGTGACAAGCTCATCTGGTACCCTTTCAGATAGCTACACTCCCGAAACCCAATTCTACATTTATACATCAAGTGGCTACATTGAATCGTTTAAAGATAAACCTTGCACCTATACCTCTGTCTATCCCGATGGAAGCAACTATGATAATGGAAGTGGAGTAATCAAAATTTATTCCAATAATAAGAACTTTACTCTTTCTGCCGATACACGTATTGAATATCTTGACTTCGGTTTTTCATCAACAGACAATTATCTTGATGCTAAAGGCCATGACTTGGTTTACGGACGAGGCGTGGGCAACACCTATTATAATAGTGTTTATGGTTGGCTCGCCAGCAACTCCTCAGTTACAGAAAATGTTTCCTTTACCGACCGTTTTGAGAGTGGCAAGTTCTCAAATATCTACTTGACACGTTACATATCAGGTTATGTGGCAAATATAACCGGAAAGGCCGATGTTATGGCTGTTTTCGGTAGCGACTACGATCGCGCAAGAAATGTCAATACGAATATTGTCGTCGACAACGAAGTCTTTGTAGGTTACAATTTGGGCTTCACGAATGATTCAAACACCCGCTTCGACTTGACGGTGAAGAGCGGAACTTTCGGAGTGAACCATGTCAACGACGGAACTCAGAATAACGAGAAAAAATTCTACTTGGGATTTGCCTTTTGCTCTGTTGGAGGTGGTGCGCGTAGGGCTGAAATCCTCGGCGGACATTTTATTGGAACAATATCTGGTGGTCTTGAGAAATACGCAAATTCATCGGCTGAAATCAGAATCAAGAATGGAACATTCGACGGATTTGTTTATGGCGCTGCCCAGTTTGGTGCCGCATACGGACAACGTGACATTATAGTGACGGGTGGTACGTTCAACAGTTTTATTGCTGGTGGTTGCAATGGTACCGATCCTAATGGCGGTGTCACTAACGGCAACACCAATATCTATTTTGGTGGTGCTGCCCATATCGACTCATGCTTGTTTGGTGCAGGTTTTGGACGACATGCTGTCTATGGCACTACAGACGAAGACTCGTACTATGTATCTGCTTCTAATATTGTTGTAGCCGATGATGCACATGTCACTGGCGATGTTTACGGTGGCGGCAACAACGGTTATGCCCTCGGTGGTAGTACCATCAGCGTTCTTGGTGGTACCATAGACGGCAGCGTCTTCGGCGGCTCCAACAAGAGTAAGGGCGGCGGAAGCAACATCACCGTGAGTGGCGGTACCATATCACGCAACGTCTATGGTGGCTCCAACTCAAAGGGAACACTCTCGGCTACAGCCAATGTCACCATTAATGGCGGTAGCATAGGCGGTGAGGTGTATGGCGCCGGCTGCGGTGAAAATACCGGAGCTGCTAACACCGTCGTGAACATCAATGCCGGCATCCCAAACAACGTGTTTGGCGGCGGCGAAAATGGCTCGTGCAACAACACCGTGGTCAACATCAACGGCAACGTCGGCGGTAGCGTCTATGGCGGCGGCGAACACGGTAAAAGCGCAACTGCCGTGGTCAACATCAACAGCGGCACCGTCTCAGGCAACGTCTTCGCCGGCGCTCTTGGCAACAAAGACGAGTTGCTCGTCAATGGCAACAAAACCCTCAACATGAACGGCGGCACCGTGAACGGTAGCCTGTATGGAGCCTCGCGTAACGCTAATGACGGTGGTCAAACGGCTGCTGTAGTGACTAAAGAAGTAGGAACTGGAACAACCACTGCTACACATGCTCCTTTCGGCACAAATTCAAGTAATGACTATTCATGGGCTGAAATCATTTATCCGGCATCAAGTCTTCAGGCAGGCCAAATAAAAAATATATCTTTCAATTGCAATGCAGCTGCTTCTCACACTTGCCAGTCCTTGCAGATATATCTGGCTCATCGTTCTTCTGCAAGTTTTTCAAGCACAACCAACTGGACACCTCAAGCCGATTTGAATCTGGTTTATTCGCATCAGAACGTCGTGATTGGTGCATCCAAAGGCTGGCAGAAATTTGAGTTCGACAGGCCTTTTGAATACAATGGAACCGACAACCTTGTCGTAATCGTTGTTAGAAAAGGTACGAATCCATCTACTGATCTTAATTACCTTTGCTCATCAGGCGGAACCGTAACTAATCCTACATTATACAGACACAGTGATGCGGCTGCAACAGCTGTCTATTCTTCGACTGCCGCAGGAACACATAATTCGAACCGTGCTAATGCCAAGTTCGACATTTTGCCTTCATCGGTAGTTGTTGGAACAGGAACGTACACTTCCGCTTATCAAGGAATGGGCAACTATTTCAAAAATTATTACAACGAGTCGTTCTTCCTTAAAGACGAACTCAATACCTCTGGCTTCATCTCTTCTTTGTCATATTATGTTGGAACTCCCATTTCAGGTGGCTTGGATTGCTCTGAATTGAAGATTTATATGGGACATACAGACAAGGAAGAACACAACGGTAAAACCGACTGGACACCAATAGAAAACCTTACTTTGGCCTATTCAAGAGAAAACACCAATGTGTGTTCCAAGACTGGCTGGGAAGAGTTCGTGCTTGACACGCCTTTCTACTACGACGGCATTCACAACCTTGTGGTTGTTGTGTCGCGCAAGAGCAGTTCTTCAAATACTACAGTAAGTTATAGATACAGTGAATCAGAGAAGTATGTCAATCTTTATAAGGGTGGGGATGATGAATCTTATGCCTATTATGATGGCGATTTTAGTGAGCATGAACCAACGAAAAACCGTGCCCATGTAAAATTCAATTTTGGCACTTCCTCTTTCATCAACATTTCTGGCGGCACTATAGCTCAAAACATCTATGGCGGCGGCTTCTATGGAAGCATAGATGGCAACACCTTCGTCAACATAGGTAAGAATGCCATCGAGAACAGCCCTTGCAAAGCAATCAATACCAACAAACCTGTCTCTGTCTCTGCAGGTAATATCAACATCGGCGGCTCTGTCTATTCGGGCTCCGACTGGGGCGAGATGAGTGGCTCCGGCTTCGGCTCCTCAAATATCTCCGGCAACTCCGATATCTATATCGACGGAACTGGCCACTCGACAATCAACGCCGGTAATGCTCTCTATGGCGCAGGTACCTCAAGCTTCGCAGGCAAAGGTGGCTCCGACATCTTCGTGCGTAATTATGGCTCCTCACCATCATCTCCCAAGTCGTTCTCAACCATACAACACGCTTCCAACCTCGTCATCGATAATTCCTGCCTTAACCTCATTGGTGCCGGCGACCAGGAACAAAACAATGTCAGCGAACCTTACGCTGTGAAATACGTGGCCAACGAGCTGCGCCTCGTCAACGGTAGCTCAATCTCAATTAACGCTCCTTTACAACAAGTGGCAAACCTCGGTAGCTACTCCTGCTCCGACATCTATGCTGCTTCTCCTGTATATACCGCTACCTCCTATTCCTCTCCTTCCAACACCATCAACATGACCGAAGGTGAGACCGGTCATTACATCAACGTGGTCGATACCACCTCTGCCGCAACATACGGCGCAGTGAAGGGATACTTCCGCTTCGGTGGTACACTGCAGGCTGGTACCAGCTTCGCTTACGCCCGACAGAAACAAGCCGTATCTTCTCCTTGCTATGACTCAAGCTACGAGAACCCTGACGACGGCGGCTTCGTAAGCACTAATAACTCGTATAACAGCTATGATGAACATGGACAAGAGGGGACAGGCCAACTGCATCAGATATGCTATATCAACCACCCGCAAGGCACCAAAGACCCCAACTACTACCGTGAATGGGTGCTCAAAACAGCCACAACGGGCTCAGAGGTCGAAGGTACGCTGACAGCTGCCGTTGACCGTAACTCATCGAACAACATACTCACCACTTCGACAACAATGATGATACCTTCGGCCGAAGGCTCTTACTTCATACTCACCGATATCGACTTCGGCGATGACGCAGGCCTCGTGCCAGCAGGTCGCTATTACAACAGTGACAAGTACGCTTATCTCAACACCAACGCTTTCGCTTTCGACGGCGTTGAGCAAACACAAGCTGTTGCTTCCGCACTCAATCTTATGAACGAGGATGTGAACTCTCGCTTCGGCCTCACCATGACACCTAAGTCGGGCTTTGGCTCTGCCGACCTCACCTCTTGGATTATCAATGCCGACGCTCTTGAACTATATGACAACAGCTCGAAGATAACATTGCCAACTAATCCCGATGAGGTGCTCACTGTCGATTTCACACTCACCTATAGCAACCATATCGACATGAATGCCGAACTCTCTCCTGTGGTGCTTACTCTCACCGAATACAACAGCAGCGATCAAATAGTAAACGAGGTTCATGTCAAACTCAACATCATCACCAAAACAACGGTGCTCCAAGACACCGAACTTGATGTTTACATCGTACAGAATGGCCAAGGCTCCTCATACGATAGCACGCGTGTCAACTTGCTTTTGCCCATGTTCACCATGACAGGCTCAAAAGAGACATGCAAATTCACAGTGACTGATATAACGTCTTCTCTCATAGAATCTGGTTTCGATGCTTCACTCTGTGCTGATGCTGTTCAAACCGCAGGCCTTAACAAAGTGGCTATACAATATGGTGCCGTGCGTAACTCCGACTATACCTTTTATTGGACTGGTGGAGATGGTTTTACTGAAGGCATGACACATAACAACTGTGATTTCAGTGGTTCTGAAGTCATTGGCTCCGAAGACGGCCGTTTCGCCTCTTCCATTGGCTTCATTGTGAGATACAATGGGTCAATCTCAAGTGGTTCAGACGCACTGATAGGTACCGTCACATATACCATCGAACTCGACAACTACAGCGAAACAATTGGCGGCGTCTCCGACAATAACTTCACCGTCACCCTAAACATCTACAGACGTAGCTCCTTAAAGAACTGGTATCTCTCGCATCATGGCAACAGCTTCAACAACGGCTTCTTCCCCGATAAACCAAAGAAGTCTTTGTATAACGTGTTCAAATCGGGCTATGCCGCTGGCGACAGGGTGTTCATAGTCGATACCTTGTTCGTCTCTTCACAACAAGAGTGGGACGGCCTCTCGTATGGTAGCATCAACATTTACAGATACACCGGTAGCCACACAACGAGTTCAAGCTCTACTGACGAAGCCACTCCTTACACCGGCACCTTGATTCACGTGCTTGACGGTGGCAACCTTCAAATGACCGGCGTCACCATCGACGGCATGGCAACAGGTTCGCCTTCCCTCAGTGATACAGAAATAAACAAAAACACATCTTATGACATTGGCAACGGCGTTGTGTCGCAAGGCCCCGCAATCCAAGTCGATGCCAACGCCCAGATCGAGTTACGTGACGGCACCATAGCCTACAACAACAACACTCTCAACCATAACGTTGAGACCGTGGGCGGCGTTCAGATGCTCGGCTCGATGACCATTGGAGGCAATGTCCAGATAAACAACAATATGGCTCATGGCATAGAAGGTAACATTTACCTCCCCTCATACGACAATTATCTTGAGATAAATGCCGAAGGCCTTGATCCCGACGCTTCCATAGGCATCACCAAACTCGATTTCGATAACTATGCCTTCTCTCCAATAGCTAACTCGCCTGATAACTCTATGGCTCAGACCATCTACAACCAAGAAAATTTCTATGCCGACAATGGCATCGGAAAACTCTATTATGATCCAAACGACAATGCCACTAATAACACAGTTAACGAAAGACTTTATCTCTCCAAGTCGTGGGTCGCAGCAGTGAAGTCTGAACCAGCCGGCTTCAACATCGGTGATCTCGACTCTGAAGAAGACCTCGCTTGGGCCATCAGCTATGTGAACGGCTACAACGGACAAGAGCCTCACCCTGAAGCTTCAATAAATTTGAGCAGCTCGCTCAATATGAACGACTATATATGGGTGCCGATAGGCGACAGGTATTCTCCTTACTCAGGCACCTTCACAGGCAACGCCAATGTCATCGATAGCATCATCAGCAGCATCAACCGCATCGGTGCCAAGGGACTGTTCGGCTACACAGACGGTGCAACCATCAAAGGTGCCTTCGTCAAGAGCGGTGAACTCGAAATGACCGATGACAACGCCTGCGTGGGCGGCATCGTGGGCAACGCAAACAAGACCACCATCGACTTCTGCCAGTCGGGTCTCGCAACCTCATCCAACTACGGTTATGCCGGCGGCCTGGTGGGACGCATGGAGAACTCCACCGTCGTCAACTCAATGGCAGTGGGCGAGGTCAACGGCAACATCGCAGGCGGGGTGGCCGGCTACACCACAGCATCGTCAGAGGTCGTTGAACACTCGGCCATAGAAAACACCTTCGTCAACGCCAACATCGAAGGCCTTGACTATACAGGCGGTATCGCCGGCTACAACGAGATTGACCTCACCAACAACTACGTACACGCCGATGCAACAATCAACGGCAATAACGCCGGTGAACTCGTCGGACATAATGTTATGTCTTTGGCAATAAGCGCAGTTGATGATGATATGCTTTTAAACGATGGAACTGATACTATGGAGCAAGTTCCTTTCTATGAATATTATGCTGATTATGTTTTACATTCGCAGTTCATACAGCCTGCTTTGACAGATATTCCTAGTGGAAGTACTATTACAAAACTGGTTTTTTATTGTTTTTCAGTTGCTAATACTAATGCAATAAGTGACATTACAGTTAAGATTAGACCTATAGCAGATACTACTGACTTTCAAAAAGCATCATTTATGAAAATGCCAGCGTCTAGCACACAAACTGTCTATACAGGTTCTTTGACTGCTGTTGACAAAAAAATAACCATTGAATTTGCGACTCCATTTGTTTATTCAGACAATAGTATGAATTTGCTTATAGACTTCTCAAAACAATCTGGTGGTAGTTATAATAGAATTTATTTCTATGGTACAAGTACTACTTCTAATGCGGGAGTTGCTAATTACAGTAATACTACTATATATCAACATAAATTCCTCCCCAAGATGACGATATACTATGAAAGAGGCAGTGCTGGTTCTGCAACAACAGGTATCACCAAGTGCTACTACGCACAAGGCTCATCTCTGCCGCTTGCCAAGACAAACGACGGTGCCGATACCGATGTGTTCAGTGACTGCAACTACTTCACCCCAACCGCAGCATACGACTACGCCAACCAGGGTGGAAATAGGGTAGGAACAACCTCAACACGCCTTGCCGCTCAGATGAACACCAATACCTCAGGCTACCTGCCTTGGACCTACACCACGGCTAACACCATCAACGGTGACATGCCTGTGCTTAGCAACACCAACTTCACCTGCATGGGCCAAGCCGCTTCAAGCCGCTTCATCGACTACGGCACCAATCCGAACAATGTCATCTCTCTCTACAATAACAACGCCGATGGCGGAACAATAAACCTCACAGCTAACGCCGACATCAACACCTTGCCTGTTGGCACTGTCACTCTCTACATCAACGAGGACGTGGCCGTCACACAATCCGTCAATGGCAATATTAACGCCTACACTGGCATCACCATGAAGAACGAACATACATTCGGCGCCAAAAACCGTACATGGCACTTCTTCAGCAGCCCGCTCACAGCAGCCCCATTGGGTCTCATCTATCCGGACTCAGAAGTCCATAACCCGTATGAATCTTCCGAAAACCCTGGAACGGTTTACCCGTATCTCGGAAATGTCGATCCCGAAACCAACGGCTACATACCTAACGACATGGGCTATACCTCCAATGGCTCCTCAGTCACCAACCCTGGCACCTATATGGATTTCGACCTCTATGCTTATTATGAGAATGATTACCACTGGATCAACCTGAAGCGTAACAGCAACAGCCACTTCCACCAAGATGGACAACACGCTCAAATAACCACCTACCCCAACGAGGTGTCTTTCACTCCCGGCAAAGGCTATATCTTCGCCTTGGGCAACAACAGCGACCACAGCCAGGTCTTCGTGCAGTCGAACGGCATTCTTAACAACTCCAACACCATCACTATGCCGATAACACGCAACGGCACCCACCTCACCGGCTACAACTTCCTCGGCAACCCATACCAGAGCTACCTCGACTTCGACAAATTCTCGACAACTAACAAGTTAATCTGGAAAAATGATGCACATGTTGGCTATATCATCTATGATGCCGAATTAGAAGGCTTTGTCTCGTTTGGCTATGACATCAATAAAAACTGTCCTTCGCAAGGCTCCATAACAGCAGGAAAGTATATCAACATGCACCAGGGCTTCATGGTTGTAAGCGACGGCTCGGCAACACAGGCAGTCTTCGACAACTTAATGCGTGACATCACACCTAACGCAACGCATTTCCGCAACGAGCAACCTGCCTTCCCCGTGGTTAACCTCATCGCCACCGATGCCAATGGCAAGAAAGACTTCACTGTGGTCGAAGTTAACCGTCCTTCCAACGGCGGCGTGCGTAAACTTACAGGAATATACAACGGAAACGCCATGATGTATGTTCACTATGACAATGCCAACCTTGGCCTGGCCTTCATCGAAGGTACTCCCAACTATGTGCCGCTCTGGTTCGAGTCTCAAGAAGACGGTATCTATACCCTGACATGGAACACCGCCAACTTCGACCTTGGTTATATGCACCTCGTCGATAACCTCACAGGCAACGACATCGACATGCTCTCAAACAACCATTATACCTTCCAGTCAAACAAAATCGACTCGAAGGCAAGGTTCCGCCTCGTGTTCAAACCTTTGGCCATTGAAGAACAAGAAACCCAAAACAACGTGAACTTCGCATTCTTGAATGGCAATGAACTTGTTGTCAATGGTGAAGGCGACCTGCAACTCGTCGATATGAATGGACGCATTCTGTTGACACAATATGTTCCTGGTCAACAGAACAGAATAGTTATGCCTAAACTTGCCGTTGGAATGTATCTGCTCCGCATGGCAAATGCAGATGGCGTCAGAGTTCAAAAGTTAGTAATTCGTAAATAATAGGAGACAATAAATATGAAAAAATCAATGGTTAGATTTATGTCGATATTGGCAATGCTGCTTTTCGCCGCCTTGTCACCGCTTAGAGCTCAGATTTTTATCGAAAACAACGACGAGGAGCTTTCACCAAGATCCACCAGCGCAGGCGAAGAATTTATCGTGGTGCCGGAACAGGGCGTTACCATCGACCAGTACCAGTATAACTACACTCCCGCAGGAAGTGGCATTCTTGTACTTTCATTTTTGGCCGGCGCATACGCTTTCGCTAAACGCAAACGTGATTGAAATTAATAGCAATAGCTATTAAAGATACTTATTGAATTATTTTTTTTCATTATTTTTTCCAGCTGTCAGAATCATAAATCTGATGGCTGGTTTTTTTTTTTCGCTATAGTTTCATATAAGACAGATTTTTGAATGCTTCGTTTTTTTCCAGGGGGTTAGGGGGTGTTATCCCTTTAACTATCTCTTTTGTCTTTTCCGTCTTGCTCCTCCGCCCTGCGGCCGCCATCTCTCCCTTCGACAGGCTCAGTGCAGTGAAGAGGAGGACGAGCCTCGCAAGGGTACAAATGGAACAACTGCCCGTATCAGATGGAGTAGGGGAGCTTTGGCGTCGCCATTTGGCTGTTTTTTTTCTTGCTGCTCTCTGTACATCACCTTGTCATTATAAAAGGGTGGGGGACACAGAAATAATGACCCTTGTTCTTCCGCCTTTCTTTGAATTTTATCACTTGAATAAAGTGTTTGAGAAACAAAAATGTCTAAATATATTCTATAACACCACCAAATCAACGATTCATATTTTTTTTCAAAATAAAAATGATGAGTTTAACTATCTGTAAAACAATCGTTTGGAAAATAAAGTAAAAAAAAGAGAAAAAAAATGACACAAATGTTGTTTTTAATGAAAAATGTAGTAATTTTGCGGCGCTGAAAAGTTTGAGGTTTATCCTTGAAAGTGATATGGTTAGGAACCTGATAAGTTAAACGTTAGAGGTTCCCCGCAACGCCGAATGAATGGTCAATCGTGAAGTGTTGCGAGTTTTAGGCACGAGTCCCTTGTAGGCTTGTCTTGTTTCCTGACTACATCTTGCGAGCATAAATATTCAGGCTTTTTGGTTTGAATTGAGAAAGAATTGTACAATAAAGAATTGTAATTTAATAATTTAAAACAAAGAAAATGCCGACTATTCAACAATTAGTGCGCAAAGGGCGCCAGAAATTGATCGACAAGAGTAAGTCTCCGGCACTGGATTCATGTCCGCAACGTCGTGGAGTGTGCGTGCGTGTTTACACCACCACACCTAAAAAACCTAACTCAGCAATGAGAAAGGTGGCCAGGGTTCGCTTGACCAACCAAAAGGAAGTCAATGCCTACATACCAGGCGAAGGCCATAACCTGCAGGAACACTCAATCGTCATGATCAGAGGAGGTCGTGTTAAAGACCTGCCAGGTGTTCGTTATCACATCATCCGCGGTGCATTGGATACCTCCGGAGTTGACGGACGCCGCCAACGTAGGTCTAAATACGGAGCTAAACGACCTAAAAAAACTGCAGCAAAGAAATGATAGTCAAGTAGTTAATTAAGAGACTTAAAAAATGAGAAAAGCTAAACCTAAGAAGAGAATCATCCTTCCTGATCCAAAGTACAATGATGTGCTCGTGACTAAATTCGTTAACAACATCATGCTTGAAGGAAAGAAGAATTTGGCCTATCAAATCTTCTACGGAGCTATGGACATCGTTGAGAGCAAACTCAATGAAGACCCTGTCGAAGTGTGGAAAAAAGCCCTGGCTAACGTCACACCTCAAGTCGAAGTCAGAAGCCGCCGTATCGGTGGCGCCACCTTCCAAATACCTTCAGAAATACGTCCCAGCCGTAAACAGTCTATTGGAATGAAAAACCTTATCGGCTTCGCACGCAAACGCCATGAGAAGACTATGAGCCTCAAACTCGCTTCTGAGATAATGGCCGCCTATAAAGAGGAAGGCTCCGCTTTCAAGAGAAAAGAAGAAATCCATAGAATGGCCGATGCTAACAAGGCATTCTCACATTTCAGATTCTGATTGAACTAAACATCACTCGACTATGGCTGACTCAAACGGAAATACTAACAAACTCGCTATGACCCGCAACATCGGCATCATGGCTCATATCGACGCCGGAAAAACGACGACGACTGAGCGCGTTTTGTATTATACCGGACGCAGCCATAAATTAGGTGAAGTGCATGACGGCGCCGCCACTATGGACTGGATGGTCCAAGAACAAGAACGCGGCATCACTATTACCTCTGCTGCCACTACCGTATTCTGGCACCTCAATAACCAAGAATACAAGATAAACATCATCGATACCCCTGGCCACGTCGATTTCACCGTCGAAGTGGAACGCTCCCTTAGAGTGCTCGATGGCGCAGTCGCTCTCTTCTGTGCCGTCGGCGGCGTCGAACCCCAATCCGAAACAGTCTGGAGACAAGCCAATAAGTACAATGTGCCTCGTGTCTGCTTCGTCAACAAAATGGACCGTACCGGCGCCGACTACTTCAAGGTCATCGAACAGATAAAGGCCAGACTCAACGCTAACCCAATACCGATACAACTCCCCATCGGCGCCGAAGACTCCTTCCGCGGCATCGTTGACCTTATCAAAAACAAAGCTTTTACATGGGAAGATGAACTCGGCTCTACTGTCGTTGAAGTCCCTATCCCTGATGATATGATTGACCAAGTGGCAGAATATCGCCATAAACTCATCGAAGGCGTCGCCGAAGATAACGACACCCTTCTTGAGAAATACCTCGATGACCCTGAAAGCATCACTGAAGACGAGATGATAGCTCAAATCAGACAAGCCACCCTCGAACTTAGAATCTGCCCTGTCCTGTGCGGTGCATCGTTCAAAAACAAAGGCGTGCAACCTCTGCTCGACGCTGTCGTCAACTTCCTGCCAAGCCCTCTCGATATTGACCTTGTCAAAGGCACCAACCCTAAGACAAACGAGACGGAATCACGCAAGTGTGACCCTAATGGCCCCTTCTGCGCCCTGGCATTCAAAATAGCTACCGACCCCTTCGTCGGACGCCTCGCTTTCTTCCGCGTCTATTCGGGTACTCTTGAGTCTGGCTCCTACGTCTATAACGCTTCAACAGGAAAAAAAGAACGCGTGGCCCGTATCGTCCAGATGAACGCCAATAAACAAACACCTCTCGATAAAATAGAGGCAGGCGACATCGCCGCCGCCATCGGCGTCAAACAAATTCATACCGGCAATACTCTCACCGTTGAAAACAAACCTTTGCTCCTCGAAGACATAAACTTCCCTGACCCGGTCGTTAACGTAGCCGTTGAGCCTAAACTGCAAGCCGACGTCGACCGCCTCGACCAGGCTCTCGCTAAACTTGTCGAAGAAGACCCCACTCTCCTCGTCCATACCGACGAGAACTCCGGACAAACCATCCTCTCCGGCATGGGTGAACTCCACCTTGATATCATTGTTGACCGCCTCAAACGCGAATTCAACGTCGAAGTCAACCAAGGTCGCCCACAGGTCGCTTATAAGGAAACCTTTACACAAACAATTCAGCATCGTGAAGTTTACAAAAAACAGACCGGTGGAAAAGGCAAGTTCGCCGACATAGAATTTGTGATGGGACCCGCTGATAGTGGCATAACAGGTCTTCAGTTTATTGACGATGTAAAAGGTGGTGAAATACCCCGCGAATATGTCGCAGCCGTTGAAAAAGGCTTTAGGACTTCTCTCTCAAACGGCGTTTTGGCAGGCTTCCCCGTCGAATCGTGCAAGATACGCCTCATAGGCGGCTCCTGTCACCCCGTCGATAGCGACGCCCTGTCGTTCGAATCCGCAGCCCAAATAGCCTTCAAAGAAGCTGGCCTTAAAGCCGGACCGGCTCTGCTCGAACCTATCATGAAAGTCGAGGTGACTTGCCCCAACGATTATATCGGTGACGTCACCGGCGACTTGAATAAAAAAAGATCAATATTGCGTGAGGTTAAGGCTGACGTGATGACACAAGAGATACACGCGGACGTGCCGCTCGCTGAAATGTTCGGCTATATAACAACACTCCGTACTCTCACCTCGGGACGCGCTACCTTCAATATGGAAATTAGCCATTATGCCCCAGTGCCCGACGCACTTGCCGAAATAGTGATAAAAAAAGCAAAAGGATTATACTTTTAAAGATAAATAATTCAAAAATACTATTATTGTGAGCCAACAAAGGATTAGAATCAAACTGAAGTCACACGATCACAACTTGGTTGATAAGTCAGCCGAGAAAATCGTCAAAACAATCAAGATGACTGGTGCAGTAGTTAGCGGCCCTATACCGCTCCCTACTAATAAGAAGATCTACACCGTGCTGCGTTCGACTTTTGTACACAAGAAGTCAAGAGAACAATTTGAGCTTTCAACTTACAAACGCCTGCTCGACATCTACAACTCTTCTTCTAATACAATCGACGCACTCATGAAACTCGAACTTCCCAGCGGAGTAGAAGTAGAAATTAAACTCTAAAAACTATCTAGTACTAAAAATTTAAAGCTAAGTAGCAATGTCAGGATTACTAGGAAAAAAAATTGGAATGACAAGCATCTATGACCAGAGCGGAAAAATTATCCCCGTTACTGTCATCGAAGCGGGCCCCTGCGTGGTGACCCAAGTCAGGACAAAAGAGAAAGACGGTTATGACGCAATTCAACTCGCTTTCGACGAGAAAAAAGAAAAAAATACATCGAAAGCTATGAAAGGTCACTTTGCAAAAGCAAACACCACACCCAAAAAACTCGTTAGAGAGTTCTCGCGTTTTGAACAAGGCCACAGAAAACAAATGGGCGACACATTGACCGTCGATGTGTTCATGGAAGGCGAATTCGTTGACGTCTCAGGCGTTAGCAAAGGAAAAGGCTTCCAAGGAGTAGTTAAACGTCACCATTTCAATGGTGTAGGACAAAAAACCCACGGACAACATAACCGCTTGAGAAAGCCCGGCTCAATAGGAGCTTGCGCTTATCCTTCAAGAGTCTTCAAAGGCTTGAGAATGGGCGGCCACATGGGTAGCCAAAATGTTAAAGTGACTAACCTGCAAATAATGCAGATAGTCGCCGATAAAAACTTATTAGTGGTTAAAGGCGCAGTGCCAGGCCATAACAACGGATACTTAAAGATTGAGAGATGGAGTTAACAGTTTATAAAATCAACGGCGAAGAAACTGGTCGAAAAATATCTTTAAACGACAACGTGTTCGCTGCAGAACCTAACGAACATGTTATGTATCTTGCAGTAAAACAGTTCCTCGCTGACCAACGTCAAGGCACGCACAAGTCTAAAGAGCGTAGCGAATTATCGGGTAGCACCCGTAAGCTGTTCAGACAAAAAGGTACAGGCGGCGCCCGTCGCGGCGACATCAACTCTCCCCTCCTTAGAGGCGGCGCTAGAGTCTTCGGACCTAAACCTCGTGACTACAGCTTCAAACTGAACAAAAAAGTGAAACAACTTGCTCGCAGGTCAGCCCTGTCTTGCAAAGTGAACGACAATGAACTGGTCATCTTGGAAGACTTCTCCTTCAGCGAAATAAAAACCAAACAGATGATCAAAGTCATCAACGACCTTAAGGTAAACGGCAAACGCATTTTGTTCGTACTCCCACAAACAGATAGGAATGTTGTCCTCTCAACTCGCAACATCCCAATGACTAAAGTCGTTCTCGCTAGAAACCTCAATACTTATGATATTCTCAATAACAAGAAAATCTTTATCTGCGAAAGCGCAATCAAACCTATCGAAGAAATTCTTGGCTAATGTTTAACACTTAAAAACAATATAGAGATGATTATCATAAAGAAACCCGTCATAACGGAAAAAATGACCGCGATAAGTGAAAAACTTAACCGGTATGCGTTCATCGTTGACAAACACGCCAATAAGATACAAATCAAACATGCTGTTGAAGAACTCTACGGCGTTAAAGTCGCTGATGTCAACACGATGATTTATAGTGGTAAGCCAAAATCACGTTACACTAAGTCCGGCGTCATTTCTGGACGTACAGGCGAATTCAAAAAAGCTATCGTTACTTTGGCTGATGGTGAAAAAATTGACTTTTTTAGCAATATCTGAAAATGGCTTTAAAGAAATATAAACCGACAACTCCGGGTCAGCGCTTCAAAGTTATTAGCGCTTTTGACGAAATAACCACCGCCAAACCTGAGAAATCGCTGCTTGCTCCAATGAGAAAAACAGGTGGACGTAATACGAGTGGTAAAATGACCGCACGACATATCGGTGGCGGACATAAACAAAAATATCGTATCATCGACTTCAAACGCGATAAAGACGGTGTTCCGGGAATAGTTAAAACTATTGAATACGATCCTAATCGTACTGCACGTATAGCTCTCGTGGCTTACAAAGATGGTGAAAAACGCTATATCATAGCCCCTGCCGGCCTTAAAGTCGGCCAGGAAATCCTCTCAGGCAAAGGCGCCCAACCTAATGTGGGCAATGCCTTGTTCTTGAGCGAAGTCCCTTTCGGAACCATAATTCACAACATCGAATTGCACCCCGGACAAGGTGCAAAAATGGCCAGAAGCGCCGGCTCTTACGCTCAACTTATGTCACGTGAAGGCAAATATGCAATCCTTAAAATGCCCTCAGGCGAGACTCGTATGATACTCCAAACTTGCAAAGCTACTATCGGCTCCGTCTCTAACTCTGACCATAACCTCGAGAAGTCCGGTAAAGCCGGTCGCAGCCGCTGGCTGGGCCGCCGCCCAAGAGTACGTGGCGTCGTCATGAACCCTGTCGACCACCCAATGGGTGGTGGCGAAGGCCGTGCATCCGGCGGACACCCACGCTCTCGCAAGGGCTTGCCAGCTAAGGGATACAAGACCCGCTCTCCAAAGGCAACTTCTAACAAGTACATCATAGAAAGAAGAAAGAAGTAATAATCAGGAAAATATCATAATTATGAGTCGTTCATTAAAAAAAGGTCCTTACATCCACTATAAACTCGAAAAACGAGTCCTGGAAAATGTAGAAAGCGGCAAAAAGACCGTCATAAAGACATGGTCAAGAGCATCAATGATCTCTCCTGATTTTGTCGGTCAGACCATAGCTGTTCATAACGGCAACAAATTCATACCTGTTTACGTGACAGAGAATATGGTAGGCCATAAATTGGGCGAGTTCGCCCCAACACGTATTTTCCGTGGCCATGCCGGTAATAAAGATAAAGGTAACAAGTAATAACAGGAAACAATGGGAGCTAGAAAACATAACAGAGCTGAAGCTATCAAGGAAGCACGCAAAAGTGTTGCAACAGCTAGCCTGAACAACATACCATCTTCACCAAGAAAAATGCGTCTGATAGCCGATATGATAAGAGGCCAAAAAGTCGAGCTTGCACTGCATGCCCTGAAATATTCACCCAAAGAGGCTTCGAACAAAGTACACAAACTACTCCGTTCGGCTATCGCCAACTGGGAAGCTAAAAACGAAGGCAAACGCGTTGAAGACAGCAACTTGTACGTTAAAGAAATATGTGTCGACGAAGGCCGTACACTCAAACGTATATTGCCCGCACCTCACGGTCGCGCCTTCCATATCCGTAAGCGTTCAAACCATGTGACAATTGTTTTGGACTGCAGAATAGCTAATAACGAAGAGAATAAAGAATAAACACGTTAAAGAATGGGACAGAAAACTAATCCTATCGGCCTAAGACTCGGAATCGTAAGAGGCTGGGACTCCAACTGGTTCGGCGGAAATGACTTCTCTGCAAAACTCGTCGAAGACGACAAAATCAGAAAATATCTCAACGCACGTCTCGGCAAGGCAGGCTTGTCAAAAATAGCTATTGAACGTTCACTGAAAAACGCAACAGTGACCATATTCACTGCTCGTCCAGGAATGATAATAGGAAAAAACGGTGCCGAAGTTGAGAAACTCAAGGAAGAACTCAAAAAAATAACAGGCAAAACCGTACAGATTTACATCAACGAAATAAAAAGACCTGAACTCGACGCTTATATCGTTGCTAGCTCTATTGCCAAGCAAATCGAAGGTCGTGTTTCGTTCCGACGCGCAATCAAAACCGCTGTCTCTGGTACAATGAGACTCGGCGCCGACGGCATAAAAATACTCATATCGGGTCGTGTTGGTGGCGCCGAAATGGCCCGCACCGAAGCTTACAAGGAAGGTCGTATCCCCTTGCATACCCTCCGCGCCGACATCGACTACTCGCTCGTCGAAGCTCATACTTCATACGGACGCCTCGGTATCAAAGTGTGGATCTGCAAAGGCGAAGTCTATGGAAAACCAGACCTCTTTGCAACGTTCTCAAACGCCAATGACAAGAAACATTCCTCACCAAAACAATTCGGCAACGGACGCCGTGGCGGTGCAAAACGTAAGTAATTTAGTAGTTTAAAACCTTAAAAGTCAAGTAACAATGTTACAACCGAAAAGAACAAGGTACAGAAGACCACAAAAAGGCAAGATGAAAGGCAACGCTCACCGCGGCCATGAACTCGCTTTCGGGTCTTTCGGTATAAAGACAATGGAAGAGGCTCTGATAACAGCTCGACAAATAGAAGCTGCTCGTCAAGCCGTTACACGTTACATGAAACGTGAAGGACAAATATGGATACGCATTTTCCCCGACAAACCCATAACTAAGAAACCTCTCGATGTTCGTATGGGTAAAGGTAAAGGCGACCCCGAGTATTTCGTGGCCCGCGTAACACCCGGCCACATGCTTTTCGAAGCCGAAGGCGTGCCGTTGGCTATCGCTAAGGAAGCTATGAGACTCGCCGCTCAGAAACTTCCGGTAACAACCAAGTTTGTTGTAAGAAGAGATTACGTCGAATAAAAATAGGAGATTTAACAAGATGAAAAAGCAACAATCGCTACGCGAATTAAGCATAAACGACCTTAATGACCGGTTGGACTCCGACCGCTCTCAATTGGTGAAGATGCGTATTAATCACTCCGTTTCTCCTATCGAGAACCCTCATGCAATAAGTGACTGCCGTAAAGACATAGCTCGCATATTGACTGAACTCAGACGCCGTGAAATCGAAAATGATAACAAATAATCTTAAACGACGAAAGATATTATGGAAACAACAAGAAACCTAAGAAAAGAAAGAATAGGCGTGGTTGTAAGCAACAAGATGAACAAGTCTATCGTTGTAGAGATCGAACGTCGTGAAAAACACCCTATCTACGGAAAGTTTATAAAGAAAACTAACCGCTTAATGGCTCATGATGAGAAGGAAGAATGCAACATAGGCGACACCGTGCGCATCATGGAAACACGTCCTCTCAGCAAAAGAAAATGTTGGAGACTAGTTGAAATAATCGAAAGGGCTAAGTAATATGATACAGCAAGAATCAAGACTCACCGTGGCCGACAACAGCGGCGCAAAAGAAGTACTCTGCATCAGAGTCCTCGGCGGTACAAAACGTCATTACGCTCATATCGGCGACATCATTGTCGTGACAGTAAAAAGCGCCATACCCAGCGGTAACATCAAAAAAGGAACAGTCTCAAAAGCTGTCGTGGTCCGCACCAAAAAGGAAGTCAGACGCCCTGACGGCTCTTACATACGCTTCGACGATAACGCCTGCGTCCTCCTTAACAACGCCGGCGAACTGGTTGGAACACGTATCTTCGGACCCGTTGCTCGCGAACTCCGCGAAAAACAATTCATGAAGATTGTTTCTCTCGCTCCTGAAGTATTGTAAAACACTTAAATGACATCAGAAATGGCAAAATTACATGTAAAAAAAGGTGACACAGTACTTGTGCTCTCTGGCAATGATAAAGGTAAGAGAGGTAAAGTCCTTAGTGTCGATGTCGAAAAAGAACGCGCTGTTGTGGAAGGTGTTAGAATGGTCTCTAAACACACTCGCCCCAACACCGAACACCCTCAAGGTGGCATCATCAAACAAGAAGCCGCCATACATGTCTCCAACTTGATGGTCGTTGACAAAGACGGCAACCCAACAAGAATTGGACGTAAGAAAGATGAAAATGGCAAATCAACCCGTTATTCAAAGAAAACTGGTGAAATCATAAAGTAATATGAACTATCAACCCAGACTTAGAGGACAATACAAGAGTGAAATCGTGCCTGCTTTAATGAATGAATTTAACTACAAATCTATTATGCAGGTTCCACGGCTTTTGAAAATTTCACCCAATCAGGGTATCGGCGCCGCTCTCGCCGACAAGAAACTGATTGACTACGGTGTAGAGGAAATGTCTGCTATCACCGGACAAAAAGCCGTTCCGACTATTTCGCGTCATGACGTTTCTAACTTCAAACTGCGTCGTGGCAACCCGATTGGCGTTCACGTGACCTTGCGCGGCGACAAAATGTACGAATTTCTCGAACGTTTAGTTTGTGTCGCTCTCCCACGTGTCCGTGACTTTAGGGGTATTAATGACAAAGGCTTTGACGGCCGAGGAAATTATAGCTTCGGTATCACCGAACAGATAATCTTCCCAGAAATCGACATCGAAAAAGTGAACCGCATCAACGGTATGAACATCACTTTCGTCACCTCTGCTCAGACCGACAAAGAGGCTTTGGCACTGTTGAAACATTTCGGACTTCCCTTTAAAAATCAAAAAAAGTAAACCATGGCAAAAGAGTCAATGAAAGCGCGTGAGCGCAAAAGAGCAAAAATGGTGGCAAAATACGCCGCTAAACGTGCAGCCTTAAAGGAAGCCGGCGACTACGAAGCTCTTCAAAAACTTCCTAAAAACGCTTCTCCTGTTCGCCTCCACAACCGCTGCCAGCTCACCGGACGTCCGAAAGGCTTTATGAGGCAGTTCGGCATATCACGTATCAATTTCCGCGAAATGGCACTTAAAGGCCTTATACCGGGAGTAAAAAAAGCAAGTTGGTAACCTTAGAAGATTAATGAAATGAATACAGACCCAATAGCAGATTATTTAACCCGCATACGCAATGCAGTCAATGCAAAGCATAGAATAGTGGAAATACCCGCCTCGAACCTGAAGAAAGCCATGACAAAGATACTCTTTGAAAAAGGCTATATCCTCAACTATAAGTTCGAAGAAGGTGAAAAGAAAAACCAAAACGTCATTAAAATAGCTCTCAAATATCACCCTGTAACCAAACTGCCGGCTATCACCTCCATCGACAGAGTGTCCCGCCCTGGTTTGCGTAAATATAGCGACTGTGAGAACTTGCCTAGAGTGATGAACGGTCTCGGAATAGCCATCATCTCCACCTCTCAAGGCGTTATGACCGATAAGGAAGCCCGCAAACTCCATATCGGAGGCGAAGTGTTGTGTTACGTTAGCTAAACTATAGGAGATAAAATTATGTCAAGAATAGGTAAACTGCCCATTACTATACCAGCAGGCGTAACAGCCGAAGTTAAAGATGACGTCATCACCGTCAAAGGCAAATTAGGCGAACTATCTCAAAAAATCAACAATCATGTGTTGATTGAAATTGAAGGTGGACAAATTCATGTCAAACCAAATGAAAACATAGCTGAAAATGGTGCTAAACATGGCCTCTACCGCGCACTCATCGCCAATATGGTTAAAGGCGTTAGCGAAGGCTTCGAAACCGTTCAAGAGTTCGTCGGCGTCGGCTACAAAGCCGAAGCCAAAGGACAAATCCTCGAAATGGCTTTGGGATTCTCTCACACCATTTTCATGGAAATGCCCGCTGAAATCAAAATCGAGACCATCAACGAAAGAGGTAAAAACCCCATTCTGAAGATGCGCTCTTATGACAAGCAACTTCTTGGTCAGGTGGCTGCAAAGATCCGCTCAATGCGTAAGCCTGAACCTTATAAGGGTAAAGGTATCAAGTTCGAAGGCGAAGTCCTGAGACGTAAGGCAGGAAAAGCTGCCGGTAAGTAATTAATGTATTGCTAAATTAATACCTCAGTAAGATGGCTAGCAAAAAAGAAGAAAGAAGACAGAAAATCAAAAGAAGAATCAGAAAAGTAGTTTCTGGCACGGCTCAACGCCCCAGAATGTCGGTCTTCAGAAGCAACAAACAAATCTATGTCCAACTCATAGACGATGAATCCGGCCGCACATTAGCGCACGCAAGCTCGCGCGAAGCCGGTTTTGAAGAAAAAATGACAAAAATCGACCAGGCTTCAAAAGTAGGCGCCATTATTGCCGAACGCGCAAAATCAGCAGGCATCGAAACCGTAGTCTTTGATCGTAACGGTTATTTGTATCACGGAAGAGTTAAGTCGCTCGCCGATGCAGCTCGTAATGCAGGATTAAAATTCTAAAGTCATGGCAGAAGTTAACGTAAAAAGAGTAAAGTCAAGCGAAATCGAATTTAAAGATCGCTTAGTAAGCATAAACCGCGTGACCAAGGTTACCAAAGGTGGACGTACTTTCACCTTCTCCGCTATCGTCGTCGTCGGTAACGAAAACGGCGTCGTTGGTTACGGCCTGGGAAAAGCCAAAGAAGCTACCGCTGCCATTCAGAAAGGCATAGACGATGCTAAGAAAAACCTCATCAAAGTTCCCGTACTCAACGGCACACTGCCTCACGACCAATACGGCAAGTACAGCGGAGCTTACGTGTATATCAAACCTGCTACACCTGGTACCGGTGTCATCGCAGGCGGTGCTATGCGTGCCGTTCTTGAAAGCGTAGGCGTGAAAAACGTTCTGGCTAAGTCAAAAGGCTCGTCAAACCCTCACTCAGTTGTCAAAGCTACCTTCGACGCCCTCTCAAGAATGAGAGACGCCTATACTGTAGCCCAATTGCGTGGCATTGATCTCGATACAGTGTTTAACGGATAATCTTTTGAAACGATGAAAAAAGTCAGAATAACTCAAGTCAGAAGCGGCATAGGAAGACCACAAGACCAAAAAGATACACTCAAATCTTTGGGTATCAGAAAACTGAACCATTCAGTCGAGGTCGATATGGAAAATCCTTGTATAGCTGGAATGGTTAAGAAAGTGGAACACCTTCTTAAAATTGAAGAAATTTAATTGTTGAACTTAATAAACACCTGCAATACTATGGATTTAAGTAATCTTAAACCAGCAAAAGGCTCGGTAAGGGGAAAGAAAAGATTAGGACGTGGACAAGGCTCTGGTAGAGGCGGTACATCAACACGCGGACACAAAGGCGCACAATCCCGCTCCGGAAACAAAGCTAAAATAGGCTTCCAAGGCGGTCAGATGCCTCTTGTCCGACTCGTGCCTAAATTCGGTTTCAAAAACCGTAACAGAGTGGAATACCTCCCAGTTAATCTCTCAACCTTGCAAAACCTTGCTGAAAAAGGTATAGCCGTCATCACACCTGATGTACTCGTGGAAAATGGTGTCGCCAAAGCTAACGAAATCATCAAAGTATTAGCTCATGGCGAGTTGACTGCGAAACTTGAAGTCAAAGTTCATGCTTTTTCTGCCAAAGCCAAAGAAGCTATTGAGGCCCAAGGCGGAACATGCGAAAAATGCTAACTCATGAAGAAACTCATCGAAACACTACAGAATATCTTTAAAATCGAGGAACTGCGCAAACGCATCTTGTTCACTACCTTGATTATATTGGTATATCGCTTCGGCTCTTTCGTAGTGATTCCGGGTGTTGATCCTAATATGTTGACAGCCCTTCAAAACCAAAGTAGCGAAGGTCTTCTAGGGCTGCTCAATATGTTCTCGGGCGGTGCCTTTGGTAACGCTTCAATATTCGCACTCGGTATTATGCCGTACATCACCGCATCCATCATAATACAACTGCTAGGCCTGGCCGTCCCTTATTTCCAACGCCTGCAGCGCGAGGGTGAAAGTGGCCGTAAGAAACTTAACCAGATAATGAGATACCTTACTGTCATCATCGTGGCAGTTCAGGCCCCAGGTTACATTAAGAACGTTCTCGTGCAACTGCCAAATGAGGCCGTGACACCTTTCGACCCTAATGTCTCCACTCCAGGATTCTTCTTCTGGCTCTCCTCTGTCGTGCTGCTAATCGCCGGAACCTTGTTCATCATGTGGCTCGGCGAAAAGATAACCGACAGAGGTATAGGCAACGGTATCTCTCTCATCATTATGATTGGTATCATAGCTCGTCTGCCTGGTGCCTTCGTCGCCGAAGTGCTTGCCCGCATACCTCAAGGCGGCCTTGGCTATCTCGTGCTTGTCATAGAACTCGTGATACTCGTTTTCGTCATGATCGGAACAATAGCTCTAGTGCAAGGTACACGTAAAATACCGGTACAATATGCGAAACGTGTCGTCGGCACCCGCCAATACGGTGGAGTCCGACAATACATTCCTCTTAAGGTCAACGCAGCTGGCGTCATGCCTATAATCTTTGCACAAGCAATCATGTTCCTGCCTATTACTATTGTAGGCTTCACCCAAACCGAAAACCTTAGCGGATTCTTTGCCGCTTTCACAAATGTAAATGGTTTCTGGTATAACTTGGTGTTCTTCCTGATGATTATCGCCTTTACTTATTTCTATACCGCTGTCACCATCAATTCAAATCAGATGGCTGAGGACATAAAGAAAAATGGTGGCTTCATACCCGGTGTAAAACCAGGCAAGAAAACAGCAGATTACATCGACGATATTATGTCAAAGATTACATTGCCAGGCTCAATATTCCTCGGAATAGTCGCTATTATGCCTGCCCTCGTGTCGATTATGGGAGTGACTTCTTCATTCTCACACTTCTACGGTGGTACTTCTTTGCTTATTCTCGTTGGCGTTGTACTCGATACTTTGCAACAAATCGAAACTTATCTGATTACCCGCCATTACGACGGCCTCACTAAGACCGGACGTATCAAAGGTCGTACAGGAAGAATTTGATTTCTCATAAGTCAAGTTGAATGAATATGAAAGGTAGGGCGTTTTTAGAATCTTGTAAACTACTAACCAACGCCCTCGCCTTTTTAAAAAATGATTATTTTTAGAAGTAGGTGAACAAAAATGTGGCAGATTTAAAAAAAATGTATTATCTTTGCCGCCCGAAAAGTTGAGTATAATCGTGTTTTAACTTGAAAAAGAAGTAATTAAAAAGGAGAGAAAAGAATAATATGGCAAAACAGTTATCTATAGAGCAAGACGGAACAGTGGTTGAAGCACTGGGAAATGCAATGTTTCGCGTTGAACTGGAGAATGGTTTGGTGATAATAGCCCATATCTCAGGAAAGATGCGTATGCACTACATTAAGATACTTCCCGGTGACAAGGTCAAACTGGAAATGTCTCCCTATGACTTGACAAAAGGCCGTATAACTTTTAGGTATAAATAAGCTGAAATTCAAAAAACTAGTGCAATGAAGGTAAGAGCTTCTATAAAGAAAAGATCTGCAGACTGCAAAATAGTAAGACGTAAAGGCAGATTGTATGTAATTAACAAGAAAAACCCTAAAGAAAAACAACGTCAGGGCTGATTTCTATTGATTAATAAATAAAAAAGAAAGATAGTTATGGCAAGAATCGCTGGTGTAGATATCCCAAGTAACAAAGCTGGAGAAATCTCATTAACCTACATTTTCGGCATAGGCAGGTCTTTAGCCAAAGAAATTCTTGGCAAAGCCGGTGTTGAACCTCATAAGAAAGTCCAAGATTGGACTGATGATGAACAAAACAATATACGTAACATCATCGCCGACGAATACAAAACAGAAGGTGAACTTCGCGGTGAAGTTCAGATGAACATTAAACGACTGATGGATATCGGTTGCTATCGCGGTGTCCGTCACCGTAACGGTCTCCCCCTACGTGGCCAAAGCACAAAGAACAATGCTCGTACTCGCAAGGGCCGTAAGAAGACTGTCGCTAACAAGAAGAAAGCTACCAAATAATAATTAGGTGGTTGGACTATATAAAAATACCTAAATAAAAATCAAATGGCAAAAACCAGTAAAGTAACCAAGAAACGTGTTGTTAAGATCGAAGCTCAAGGCAAAGCCTTTGTCAAGGCTTCTTTCAATAACATCATCATTTCATTGACAAACAACGAAGGACAAGTCATTTCTTGGGCATCAGCAGGCAAAATGGGTTTTAAAGGCTCCAAAAAGAATACCCCTTATGCCGCTCAAATGGCCGCTGAAGAATGCGCTAAGACAGCTTATGACTTGGGATTACGTAAAGTTAAAGTTTATGTAAAGGGACCTGGCGCGGGACGTGAATCAGCTATCCGTTCAATCAACGCTATGGGTGTTGAAGTAACTGAAATAGTCGACGTAACACCATTGCCTCACAATGGTTGCCGTCCTCCAAAACGCAGAAGAGTATAATAGTTAAACATTAAAAAAATAAAATTATGGCTAGATATACAGGTCCAAAAACAAAAATAGCTCGTAAGTTTGGAGAACCAATATACGGTCCTGACAAATATTTTGAAAAGAAAAACTATCCTCCAGGGATGCACGGCGCAGCCAAAAGAAGAAAAAAGATGTCCGAGTATGGTGTGCAACTTCAGGAAAAACAAAAAGCTAAATACACCTATGGCGTGCTCGAAAGACAATTCAGAAAGACTTTTGAAATGGCAAGCAAAAAGAAAGGTGTTACTGGCCTTATCCTGCTCCAACTCATAGAGTCTCGCCTCGACAACGTCGTTTACCGCCTTGGCATAGCTCCAACCCGTAATGCAGCCCGCCAACTCGTCAGCCACCGTCACATCGTAGTGAATGGTGAAATACTTAGCATACCTTCTTATCTGGTTAAAATAGGTGATGTTGTTGGCATCCGCGAAAAATCTAAGAGCCTTGAGGTCGTAACCAATTCTCTCGAAGGCCGTTCAAACAAATTCGCTTGGCTTGAATGGGATAGCGATAAAATGTGCGGAAAATTTTTGAATTACCCTTCACGTGAGGAAATTCCTGAAAATATAAACGAACAATTAATCGTTGAATTGTATTCAAAGTAACCTGATACTTAACCTGGTAAAATATAAACTCTATGGCAATACTAAAATTTCAACAGCCCGAAGATCTTGTGATGGTGGAAATGAACGCAACAAAAGGTGTGTTCGAATTCCGCCCTCTTGAGCCAGGTTTCGGTATAACTATAGGTAACGCCCTGAGAAGAATGCTCCTCTCTTCGCTCGAAGGCTTTGCAATAACATCTATCCGTATCGACGGCTTGACCAACGAATTCGCTCCTATACCAGGCGTGATAGAAGATGTCGTTGATATCGTCCTCAACTTTAAGAAAGTACGATTCAAACAACAAATCCCTAACGAACTGCATGAAACTATCAACTTCACCATATCCGGAAAAGAACAGTTCGTCGCAGGCGATATGAACAAACATTTGTCGAACTTCCAAGTCCTTAACCCTGACTTGGTTATCTGCAATATGGATCCTTCCGTAAAACTTCACATTGAGATTAACATAGGAAACGGTAGAGGCTTCGTTGTCGCTGACGAAAATAAAGTAATCGATGCCCCGCTCAACACTATCGCAATAGATTCAATCTTTACTCCTATTGTGAATGTCAGTTATAGAGTTGATAAATGGCGTGTTGAACAAAAAACCGACTATGAAAAACTCGTTATAGAAGTTGAAACAGACGGCTCTATCGCTCCTAACGATGCCCTTAACGAGGCTGCTAAAATACTTATCCAGCATTTTATGCTCTTCTCAAACGAGAAGATTACTCTTAATAAGGACGAGGAAATCAAACAGGAAGAACTCGACGAAAGTTACCTCCATATACGTCAGTTGCTCAAAACAAAGTTGTTGGACCTCGACCTCTCTGTTCGTGCTCTCAACTGCTTGAAAGCTGCTGAAGTCGATACATTGGGTGAACTCGTGGCATTCAATAAAGCCGATTTGTTGAAGTTCCGTAACTTCGGTAAAAAGTCTCTTACCGAACTTGAAGAATTGGTTAGAAGCAGAGGCCTTGAGTTTGGAATGAATGTAAGCAAATATAATCTAGATAAGGAATAATTAAGATGAGACACAATAAGAAATTTAATCACCTCGGAAGAAAAAGTGCTCACCGCGAAGCTATGTTGTCCAATATGGCATCATCGCTTATTCTTAACAAACGTATTGTAACTACAGTGGCTAAAGCCAAAGCACTCAGAGTTTACGTAGAACCTCTTATCACAAGCTCTAAAGAGGATACCACATCAAACCGTCGCCTTGTCTTCGCCTCACTGCAGAACAAATATGCCGTTACAGAACTTTTCCGTGAAGTAAGCACTAAAGTGGCTAACCGTCCTGGAGGTTACACCAGAATTATTAAACTCGGTCAAACTCGTCTTGGTGACGGTACTGAGTTGGCAATGATGGAACTCGTTGACTATAACGATAACCTTCTCAAACAGGAAACAACCAAGACTGCAAAGACCAAGACTACTCGTCGTGGTAGAAAAGCAACTGCTCCTAAAGCAGAACAAACAGAAACTCAGCCTCAACAGGAAGAGACAAAAGAATAAAATAAGATTCTCAAATCTTTTTATAGGCCGGATATTTAATTCGGCCTTTTTTTTGTTCCATGTAATGCCATAATAATGAAAAATACTTTTTTATTGGTGTCCGATAAACTTTTTTTAGAAAAAAAAGAAAAGCTGATTTCTGTTTGAAAATCTGCCCTTTGTGTTATTTTTTAATGTGCTAAAAATTAACCTATAGGTCATTTTATGGGTCGCAACAAGCTGATAGAGAATCTGCTTAGCGTGAAAACCGCCGAGGCTGGGGAACTCTGATCGAGACCGACGGAAGCCACACACACAACCCTATAGGCTAATTGAACACGATGCTCGAAAACTACCTCCACATCGACCCCAACCACTTCGACGACCACGAATGGGCCGAGTAAGTGAAGCAATTGGATGATATCAGACAGAAAGAACTCGGAAAGTGGTAATGTTCAGTCTGGATTTAAAAAAATCGCCCTTGCGCTGTTTCTTCTCGTCAGTGGTGGTGCAGAGCCAGTATAATAATATATAAGCCACCAAGAAGGTAAGAATCCAAGACACTATCATATCTACAACGTTTTAATTAGACTTTTATATACTACAAATCTAACCACGACATAATTTGCCCAACTACCACAAACTATCTTTGTTCTTGGCTGAAGGAACAGATGCTATGCTGCGGAGCAATTGAGGCTTCCGCACTAAAAATCTGTCTCCAAAGCCATGTATTTGTCTCCCCTGCAATGACAAGGTGACACAACAACACGGTAGTAGCTGTAAGTCTCTTCAGTGTTTTGGCACCTTTATATTATATAGTGGATTTTCATTCGATTTGTCGCTTTTTTCTGCACTGTTTTCGTTTTCCTTGCCCCGACGATTGCATTCTCCGACGTCTCGGCGAAGCCATTTTCTTCGGTTTTCACCCTTCGAGCCGTCGGTGAAGCCGTG
>JAZLGA010000079.1:0-43697 GCA_045616045.1 Bacteroidales bacterium
GAATCCGTTCACATAGCTTATCAGCCATGCGAGGGCTTGTTCAGACGAAATATCTATTGTCTTGGCGGCATCGTTAACAACAAAGGTAGGTGTTTCAGAAATAACGGTTTGTTCGTATGAAGTGACAGCTTCTGTCCAAAGGACTATACCGCCTTCCAAATTTACTTCTGGCGAAAGGAATGCGCCCACTTGTGAACCACTTTCGTTATAGACACCACTTTCATCACCATTGGTTTTATAGGTTCCACCAATAGCAGAGCCTGTCATATCCCGCACAATTGGAATTTTTATTATGAGTTTCTTGCCTTGCACTGCATGGGTGGTCGTGTTCTCACCACACCAGTTTGATGTAAAATCAAAGTTTGTCACATAAATATGCTTGCCATCTACTGATACATGTGCATCTCCAAACAATATTGGTTCTCCAAAAGTATAATCAGGCGAAATGCTTGTACAATTAGCTGTATAAACTTTAATATCTGATTCATCAGCCCCTTCAGGCAGCATGAAAGCATCGGAAATAACATCTTCCACCACAGTCTGAGAGCTAAGAATCATTTGTGGTGTCACCACAGTTTGTGAAATAGTAGCAAAAGCTTCTGCCAACTGAGCGGCATCATTAGCTATGATAAAATAGCCATTGCTGTTGCTGCCCGTACCCGTGCTTGTCATGCTTACAGCATTAGGATAGTTGGAAGATCGCAATGCCATAAAACGCGACACATTATCGGCCCAATAAGGTGTATACTCTTTATAGTCGTCACTCTGCGAAGACTCGTATGGATGATAATTCGGCAAGGCCACACTATAATAAGGACTCGTCCCACTTTCATGACCTATAGGTTTCTCTGGGAAAATACCTACAGAATAGAAAGCAGCACCGTACTCATTTTTCATTTGGTTGGCTCTTCTCAAAGTGTAATTGGCCTTGCCTTCGGCATAATCTATTTTATTTGGATCCGAAGCTCCGATCCAGTGTCCAGAACCTATACCGCCATCGGTGAAAACCACAACCAATCGGCTTCTGTTGCCTATGCCAGAAATCTCTGTCGGGTTATTGTCAAAAACAGCTTTCACCAAAGGCATTGCAAACTGCAACTCTGTCTCGTTGTCACCAGTTGAACCATACTTGTTGGACAGATTATTCCACGCCAATCGATCATTTGTTCCATCAACATTAAAAAAAGCATTATTAAAGGGGCTTGTAGCAGTGCAGTCAGCTGTATCTCTTATCAGGTCTCCTGATGTTCCTCCTTTATTAATTTCTGACAAAGATGTTGGGTTTCCATACCACAACCTACCCTTGGATCCGTATGTAACGAAAGCCACGCGGTGACTTAGACCAGTGAATTCACCAGACGGTTGGTTTTCTGCAAGCCTTATCTTCTCAAGAAAAACTTCTACCGAGTTTTTTAATGCATCAATTCTTCTTTGTTTGCCTATCTCTGTCGGGATGTCAGTATTATTCATACTGCTTGAGTAGTCAAGCACCAACACTATATCGGTTGGTGGAATAACATTGCTTATTGTTATGGAACTACCGGTCACATAGGATTCGAGAGTCAACGTGCCCGAATTGTTGTCACCTGGCGTATCAGGAATGAATGTCTTATTCAACACGAGACCCTCGGGGTTATCTTCCGGTTTCATGCCATTGGGTTTTAGAACCATATAATGTCCTATAGCAACATCACTGTCGCTCCAACCTGTTTTTACAGCCACAGCATTAACAGTCGTTTCAGTGGTAACAGTGAAAGGGGCAGAATACAACACACCATTTTCTTCAGAAGGTGTCGAACCATCTGTTGTGTAATAGATGTCTTCTGTATAACTATCGGCTATATTTATAGTAACAGTTGCAGTTTCGCTATATATTCCCTCGTTGGTAAATATCGGTGAAACAGGTTTAAAAACATATTCTGCAGAAGTCACACTAGAAGTTGCGCTTCCTAATACAGATACAGCCTTGAGTGTTGTATTTGCATTTAAAGCAACAGGAGATGTATATTCAGTACCATTTGTTGAAGACGGCGTTGAACCATCAGTAGTATAGTAAATTGACGCTCCTTCTGTAGTAGTAGTAATAGTAATATTCTGCGGCTCGTTAAATATTCCTTCAGCCACAGAAAAAGCGGGCTGTGTTATAGCAGGTTCTATACTAAAACGGGCCCAAGGGCGGAATTTTGTGGAATTTCCACTTCCTGGAATACTTGTCTCGGGTGATGTTGTCAATGCATCTATATAACGATGAGTATATGTATTTTCAATATAAGCTCTATACTTAACCGTATTGCCACTTGTTGTCACTGTTCCATGGTGGTCATAAATTGCCACAACAATATTTTTATTTCCACTGTATTCAAAATTTTGGTTAAAAGTAATGTTCTTCCAACCAGCTGAAGTAGGAACCGTCACCTCACCGCTAAAAACTTTTGTGGCACCTGACTTTATATCAAACCAACCATCAAAATCAGCCCTATCGATTTCTTTTATATAAATATCAATTTTCCTTTTTAAATTCGAAGTTTCAAAGGTACTTGCAGAATAAAAAGCCATAGACTTAATAGTTCCCGCAACAAGAGAATCTTTGGGATAGATTGTCTGATTGTAGTTGTACGCACTCTTAACATAAATTGGAACAACTGATAAAGAGTAAGACTCATAATAATAGCCTACAGAAGTAGAAGACTCTCCTGCCGAATTGCCACCTCTGAAATAGTAATAACTCGCAGCACGTGTCGGTTCGCTTTTCGAGCCACCATCTTTGTCATAATTGGCATAATAGTAATCGGGATTAATAAATGGTTCCGTTTGTCTGTTCATCATTTGTGCCTTGGTACTCAACGAAGGCAGCACTGCTAAAATTAGTAAAAAAGAAGCAAGATAAAAATATCCTCTTCTCTTCTTTGAATTTGTAGTTTGCATTATATTGTTATTTATTTGTTATTAAATTGCAATACAAAAAAAATTTTACAACTAATGTATATAAGATTACAAATATAACATTTTTTCAAATCAAAGAGCTAAGGATTAAAATAAATATTTTTAGATTGGTTCTATAAATTAATTTCCTGTGATCTTGAGTCGGTTTTCGAGCAGATTACTGCGCAGAAAGAGGGCGCATAGCGGGCTGTGCAACCGATTGATAAACAGCAAGATGCCGAAAAGCAGCCAAAAGTGAGGAAAAGAAATTTTAAATTTGTCATATCATTTGTATTTTATTTCGTTGAATTTATAGAAACCACCTTTAATTAAAAGCAAACAAAGTTTTAGTAATCAACAATTACAAAAACAAATATGGTTAAAAAAAAGCGAGCTCTCACAACTTCAAAAGTTGGGTCAGGCCAGCCACACTGGTGTTGCGCACAACATGGAGGGTACGAAGTCCCAAAAGAGAAGCTGACTCGATGTTGGGAGTTGTGTCGTCAATGAAAAGCGTCTCAGATGGCATCAAATTCAAATCTGACAACACGCGATCAAAGCACTCAGTGTCGGGTTTGGCGAGGCCCATCTGGAAAGAATAGTAGGCTTTCTCGAACAAGCTGTCGAAAGAACAGCCAAAATGTGTGCAGAAGTCGGCCGAAAACTTGTCGTAATGCAATTGGTTGGTGTTGCTGAGCAAAAAGACACGGTATTTTTGGCGGACGCCAAGGAGTGTTTCAATGCTTTGTGGATTGAAATCAAGCAAAATAGAGCACCACATTTTGTCGAAAACGGCATCGTCAAGGTCTTCCCTGTCAACGAGTTTTTTCATGCAGGCACGAAACTCCGAGGTGGAGACTCGCCCCGTCTCGAAATCCAAAAGCAAGTCTTTAACACTCTGACACCCAAACACTTTATTGGGTTCAAGCCCGATGCCGGCAAGGTTGCGGGCGACAGCATCAGGATCGATGTTGAGCAGCACGCCACCAAGGTCAAAAATGACATTTTTAATTTTTTGCATAAAAAAATGATTTTTTTGTTGCAAATATCGCAATTTGTTGTAACTTTGCAGCGCAAAAACGGAGAGAAAATTAGTTTTTCAAGGTTTTGCCGGTCTCATAGCGCAGTTGGTTAGAGCAACTGACTCATAATCAGTAGGTCCTAGGTTCAAGTCCTAGTGAGACCACCCAAGAAAGCCCCACAGTGATGCGGGGCATTATTTTTGTATAGGATGCTTAAAATCGTAACAAGACACAAAAAAAAGCAAACTCGCAAGAGTCTGCTTTTTTACGTTAGTATAAAAACACGTTTAGTTGTCGAGAGCGCTACCCTTAAGGGTTGTGTAGTTGATACGGAAGGCGCCAGCCCTACGCAGTTCCTGCTTCACGTCGGTGACAACGCCCATACGTGTTTCCTTATGCACTTTGAGTGCGGTGGTAAGCAATGGGCGGTCGGCGGGGTTGCGGGCCTCACGTTCCTGAAGCACCCAGTCGGGAATGTCTTCGACACGTGCGAACTGGTCGTTAAGTTGGATACGTGACTCTGTACCGAGTCTGGAGTCGCGCGGAGGGCCGATATAGATACTGCTCACGAGAGCTTTCTTCTCGAGTTTCTGTATCTCTGTTGCCTTTGGCATTGCAGTCTTCACTTTCAGTTCAACATCGCGCATTGATGTTGTAATCATGAAGAAGAATATGAGCATATAAACGATATCAGGCAATGACGAGGTACTTACTTGTGGTACTTCTTTTTTTCCTTCTTTTCTAAATTTTCCCATAGTTTATCCTCCTTATTGTTTGACTACTTCTACAGGTTCAGCCTCGCTGACGCGCACTGGCACTGCGTCGTTAATAGCTTTTATCTCGTCTTCATTGACAAGTTTGTCAAAGTGTTTTTTAAATATTTTCATTGACATTTCGTCTTTCAGTTCGTTGAAAGCACGTGCGAGTTCATTTTGGACACTTATATACATAGCATACGATGTGCCACGGTCATTTTGCAGTGATATAACACCTTTCGACATCAACACTTCTTGGCCAAGGTTTTCAATCATTTTTGGTTCTACTTCTGGCGATGTAGGGTCGTTGGGGTTAGGTGTCATAAAGCGTTTGGCTTCGTCCTTGAGCAGCGATATGTCCGAAGGGTAGCCGTTAACCATGAGACGATCGTTTTTGTTTACCAAAACATTCATCACGTTTCTTTCCTTAACCTTGACATCATCATCGTTTTGTTCGACTGGAGGAGGAAGACGACGGGTGATACCGTAATCAACGTCCATTGAGGTTGTCATAAGGAAGAAACACAATAGCAGGAATGCTATGTCAGCCTGTGAACTCGAATTAATTTCCGGTGTTTTTCTGGCCATGATGAATAGTTTTATTTTACTGCTTTGTATATTGTTGAGAATAATATTGTTAAAATGCTAACACCCACTGTGAGGTATGTGAAATTGAGGCCGAAGTCAACCCAACCATGAGTTTTGGCCGAGTATGTTGTTCCGCCTGCGACGTAAGTGGTATCGAAAGAACCTCTTGACATGAGGTAAGCGATGACTGCAAGTACTGCAACCACAGCCAATATTATGCCGAGCGACTTGATGTTGACGCCTTTCACCACAGCGGCAAACACTGCCGAAGCTATGGCAAGCACCATACCTGCTATGATCAGTATGTAGCCCAAATTGAGGATTAACGAGACTTGAGTGTCATTGCCAAGGTTGACATAGAACAGTATAGACACTAATACTATGACAGCTGCAAGTCCCAAGAAAATCCATGTACCTATTTTAGATTTCATGACAAATTCCTGTTAATTATTATTTTTTGTTCTTTACTAATATATCCATAAATTTGATGGAAGCGTCTTCCATGTCGTTCACCAAGCCTTCTATTTTAGAAGCTATGAAGTTGAAGAACACTTGGAGAATGATAGCTGCGATAAGACCGAACACAGTGGTCAACAGAGCGACTTTCATACCAGAAGCGACAACGGTAGGGCTCATATCGCCTGCGGCGGCGATGTCATCAAAAGCCTGAATCATACCGATAACAGTACCCATAAATCCGAACATAGGAGCAAGGCCGATGCAGAGGCCAATCCAGCTGAGTCCGCTTTCAAGTTTGCCACCTTCGACAGAGCCGTAAGAAACGAGTGATTTCTCGACTTCTTCGAGCGACTGTCCGTCTTGATAGCGTATCAAGCCTTGTGTGAATATGCTGGCGACGGGCCCACGGGTGTCTTTGCAAAGTTGTTTAGCACCCTCAACGTCACCGTTTTGCATTTTGCTTTCGATGCCGGCGAGAAGCTTTTGTGAGTTTGTTGTAGCCATGGTGAGGTAGATAATTCTCTCTATAGAGATAGCCATACCGAGGAGGAGAACTATCAACACTATACCCATGAAACCTGGGCCACCATCGATGAATTGTTTCTTGATTGTTTCACGGAAGGTGGTGCTTTCAGCCTCGGCAGGAGCTGCAGCTTCTTCAACCTGTGTTTCAGGAGCTGGCGTAGCGACCTCAGCAGGTGCTTGTGGTGTTTCTTCTGCAACAGTTTCTACTGTCTGGTCAACTTGCTCAGTTGTTTCTTGAGCGACTAGATTGCCGATACCGAATGTCATAAAACCAGCAATCATAAATAAAGCAATTAATTTTTTCATGATAGATTGTTTGTGATTTATTACTTTTTATTTGTTAAACTTCAATTTTTTCTGCGGAGAGAGCGGGATTCGAACCCGCGATACCCTTTTGGAGTATACACACTTTCCAGGCGTGCTCCTTAAACCACTCGGACATCTCTCCTATTTAATATACCTCCCCATCTATCCCAAATTTGTTGCCAAAAATACATATTTTTTCCTTTCAAAGGACTTTTTTTTTAAACTATTTGGGGCTTTAAGGGATATTTTTTTCGGCTTGAACTATAAACTTCTATTTATCAACAATTTATAAAAAGTGTTATTTTTGAATTTTTAGGCAGTCATTTCACCTCTTATTGGTGTTCGCATAAGTTTCAGCACATCATCGTGACTGATATTCTTCCCCAACAGGTACATTAGTTTTGTGACAGCTGCTTCTGTTGTCATGTCGAGGCCGCTGACCACGCCTATATTGGCGAGGTCAAGGCTTGTCTCGTAGCGTCCCATCTCAACCGTTCCAGCGGCACATTGCGTCACACTGACGACAATCAGTCCTTTAGCCACAGCCTCACGCAACGCATCGAGGAACCACGGAGCGGTGGGAGCATTTCCCGAGCCGTATGTTTCGAGTACGACAGCCCTTAAGCCTGGCATAAAGAGCGTGTTGCGCACAAAATTATGGGTTATGCCCGGAAACAGCTTCAATATTCCCACATTTTGGTCCAAGTTGCCACTTACAGCAAGTGGTTTGGCGTTGGTTTTAAGTATCTTGTCGGTATTATATTTAATATGTATTCCCGCTTCTGCAAGGTTTGCCATGTTGGGCGAGTTAAAAGCCTCAAAATTCTCGGCGTCTATCTTGGTTGTGCGGTTGCCACGCATCAGTATGTTGTGGAAGAAGACACTGACCTCCGGCACCAATGGCACTCCGTTGTTTTTTGCAGCAGCTATCTCGATGGCGGCAAGGAAATTTCCTCTTCCGTCGGTACGCACCACGTCAATGGGGAGTTGAGACCCTGTGAAGACGACAGGCTTTGAGAGGTTCTCGAGGAGAAAACTCATAGCCGAAGCCGAGAAAGCCATGGTGTCGGAGCCGTGAAGGACGACAAAGCCATCATATTTGGCATAGTTTTCTTCTATCTTTTTTGCCATCATTATCCAAAAATCGGGTGTCATATTCGACGAGTCGATAAGAGGGTCGAACGAATAAAAGTCGATTGTGTATCCGAAGTTTTTCAGCATCGGCAAATGGTTGTATATGTTGCTGAAATCGAATGGCACCAGTGCTCCAGTGGCAGGGTCTTGCATCATTCCTATCGTTCCACCTGTATAGAGAACCAATATGGATATTTCGTTATTGTCCATTGTTTTAGTGAGTTTGTCCTGTTATTTTGAATAATTGTTTTGCTGTTTTTGAAGTTGTGGCGGCTATTGTTTCAAAATCAACACTTGTCAACTCTGCCAGTCTTTGTGCCGTATGGAGCATGAAAGCGGGCTCGTTGCGCTTGCCACGGCATGGCACCGGCGAAAGATATGGGGCATCGGTCTCAAGCACCATTTTTTCAAGTGGCAATTGAGCGACGAAGTCCTGAAGCCTACAGTTTTTGTATGTCAGCATGCCACCTATGCCAAGGCAAAAGCCTAGTCTTATGCCGTGTTCGGCCTGTTCTAAAGAGCCATTAAAGCAATGGAGCACACCGTTCAGCGTTCCGTCTTGCTCTCGCTCAAGTATTTCAAAGAGGCGGTCAAAGGCGTTGCGAGTGTGTATTGAGACAGGAAGGTGTAATGATTTTGCCCATTGCAACTGTGTCAAGAAAGCGTCTTCCTGCTGTTTGGCGAAAGTGGTGTCCCAATAAAAATCAAGGCCTATCTCCCCTACTGCCACACAAGAATCTTGCCCCAAATGCTTTTCTATGTTTGAAAGAGTTTTCTTATAGTCTGGGCCGACCTCTGTAGGATGCAATCCCATCATTACGCAAAAAACGTCCGGAAGTGTCTTCTGCAAGTCAAGCATTGGCTGAACCGAAGTCTCATCGACATTGGGCAAAAGCATCGTCGTCACACCAGCAGCCAAAGCCGAACTGATGACATCTTCCCTGTCGGCATCGAAAGCCGTGTCGTATATATGGGTATGTGTATCTATCAGATTCATCTTTCGGATAATGGAAGACGATTTGCAAAGATAAGCATTTAAGTTGTCCGATTTTCAGAACACAGAAATTTATTTGGGAGTTGCCTCTTAGGGAACAAGATCGGGGCATGTCACAATCCTGGCAGTCAATACAAGAAATTGTCGTAAGGATAGCGTATTGCGTGCATATCACGGATTTCCCTATACAGAAGTCCCCTGAAATCCAAGTAGTTTTCCTTGTTTTTTGCGGATATGAAGATGCAAGGAGTCTGGGTTTTTGCCATCCAGCTGTCCTTAAGTTCGGCGTATGACACATTGCACGATGAAGGTGGTGTCAGGTCGTCAGGGTCTTTCTCTTCCCATGTATATGCATCTGTCTTGTTGAAAACCATTATTGTCTTCTTGTCTGATGCACCCAGTTCCGACAAGGTTTGGTTCACCACCTCTATTTGCGATTCGAAGTCAGGATGGGAGACATCCACCACATGCAACAAGATGTCAGACTCGCGCACTTCGTCAAGAGTTGACTTGAACGATTCGACGAGATTATGAGGCAATTTTCTTATGAAGCCGACGGTGTCGGAGAGCAGGAAAGGCAAATTGTCAACGACCACTTTTCGTACTGTTGTGTCAAGTGTGGCGAACAGTTTGTTTTCGGTATATACCTCTGACTTGCTGAGCAGGTTCATTATGGTTGACTTTCCAACATTGGTGTAGCCGACGAGGGCCACCCGAACAAGTTTGCCTCTGTTTTTGCGTTGCACCGACTTTTGCGTATCGATCTCTTGTAGTTTCTTTTTAAGGGTTGATATACGGTCAAGTATTAGTCGTCTGTCTGTCTCTATCTGAGTTTCTCCTGGGCCACGCATACCTATGCCACCTCTTTGCCGTTCAAGGTGTGTCCACATACGGGTCAGTCGCGGCAATAGGTATTGGTATTGTGCAAGTTCAACTTGTGCCTTGGCATGTGCAGTATGTGCATTGCTGGCAAAAATGTCGAGTATCAGGCTTGTTCTGTCAAGAATTCGGCATTCAAGAGCCTTTTCAAGATTGCGTATTTGCGTAGCACTTAGTTCATCGTCAACGACGGCGAGGTCTATACACTCTGCTTTTATGTATTGGTGTATCTCATCAAGTTTTCCTGAGCCGACGTAAGTCACGCTGCTAGGGCGGTCGAGTGTTTGGACAAAACGTGCCACAGGCACGCCTCCTGCCGTCTCCAACAGAAAGGAAAGTTCGTCCAGATACTCTTCCGTTCGCTCACGGGTTTGTTGTCGTGTTGCAACAGCAACAAGAACGGCTCTCTCCGGTATTTTTTCGTATGTGACAAAATCGCCCATCAGAAATGTTTGAAACCGATTATCTCGCGCACGTCCTTGATGGTCTTTTGTGCATTTGCCCTTGCTTTCTCGGCCCCTTCGCGAGCTACTTTTGAGATATACTCGTCGTTATGCGAGAGCTCGTTGATTTTGTCGCGCAAAGGTGCAATGAATGTCACAATGTCATCGGCAAGTTGTTTCTTCATATCACCATAACGAATGGTCATGTCGTTGTAAGCATCGTCAAAGAACTTCACAGTCTCTGGTTTGGAGACAATCTTCATCAAGGTGAACAAGTTCTCGATAGGTTCTGGCTTGACCTGATTTGGCATAGTCGGCCCGCCATCGGTCATGGCACGCATCACTTTTTTTCGTATTGACCTTTCTTCCTCACAGAGGAAAATGGCATTGCCTTCGCCTTCTGACTTACCCATCTTGCCGCTTCCGTCAAGACCCGGCACCTTAATCAACGACTTGCCAAAATTATATCCTTGTGGTATGGGGAAATATTCCTCATACATGTTATTGAAACGAGCTGCGAAATCGCGTGCTTTTTCGAGGTTCTGCTCTTGATCCTTGCCGACTGGCACATACTTGGTCTTATGGATAAGTATGTCGGCTGCCATAAGAGTGGGGTAAGTAAGCAAACCTGCATTGACATTGTCGGGCTGTTTGCGGACCTTTTCTTTGAAGGTAGTGACACGCTGCAACTCTCCAAGATATGCGTTCATGTTAAGGAAAAGATAAAGTTCAAGCACTTCGGGGACATCACTTTGCACATAAATAGTGGCTTTGTCAGGGTCCAATCCGGCAGCGAGGTATTCAACCAATATATTTTTGACTTTGGCATGGAGGTCTTCTGGTTTGGGGTGGGTTGTCAGCGAATGGTAGTCAGCAATAAAGAAATAGCTGTCATATTCATCTTGCAATTTTATAAAGTTCTGGACAGCGCCAAAATAATTTCCAAGGTGCAGGTTTCCCGTAGGCCTTATGCCGCTTAATACTATTTCGTTTTTCATTATATAAGTGATTTTTTGACTTGCAAAGATAATGTTTTTTTTATTTCCAAAAAAATAATACTTCCAGCCACTTATATACTTTTCAGTTCCTTGCCGGCTGCTGTTTGCGACACCCTATGGCACGCATCATTTCGGATTGTGGCATTTTTTCTTTCCTCATCGAATAAGATGTGTCCTTTTGCGTCTGGTTAGGATGTCGCATGGAGCTTTTGTATTGGAGACCGCAAATGCGTTTTTTTCGGTTTCCATGCCTGAGTGTATATTATTCGCTTCTTTTCATGACTTTCCAAGTTGAGTTCATCTGTCATTTTCTATTTTACCATTTAGAAACGAAAAAAAAGGACTGTACAGTCCTTTTTTTTCGTAATTACCGGTTTATCAGAGATTCATAATTGTATGTCGTCACCTGTTGCGTTAACAAAATTGGTTTGCAACAGATGAAAACTTGAAATGGACTGCACCTTGAACCATCGTTTGTATTTCCACATCCATTTCATTCTCAATGACAGCAATCCTTTAGTAAGATAAGAGTGAATGAAGGGATGCACCTGCAATGTGAGGTTATTTTCATTTTGGTCGAGCAGGAGGTATTTTAGATTGCTTTCAATTTCATCGATGTAAAGCATTGATGGCCTAATCTTGCCTTCGCCGTTGCAAACGGGGCATTTTTCCTGGACATGCACTTCTGTCGCTGGTCTGACGCGTTGTCGAGTTATCTGTATGAGTCCGAACTTGTTAACTGGCAAAATTGTGTGTTTTGCCCTGTCGCGCTTCATCTCGTTCACGAGACAGTCAAACAGTTCCTTACGGTGTTTTGAGTCATGCATGTCAATAAAATCAACTATTATGATGCCCCCCATGTCGCGCAAGCGCAATTGTCTTGCTATTTCCTTTGCTGATGCAAGATTAACAAGCAGGGCATTCTCCTCTTGCGAGTTTTCCTTGCTGACACGATGCCCGCTGTTGACATCGATGACGTGCATTGCTTCCGTATGCTCTATAATAAGGTAAATGCCGTTTTTTATGGTCACCACCTTACCAAACAAACCCCTAATCTGTCGTGCCACATTGAATTTCTCAAAAATGGGTTGTTCATCGACATAGAGATTGACTATATCTTTTTTGGTCGGGGAGATGGTGCTTATGTAATCTTTCATCTCGCTGTACAGTTCCTCGCTGTCAACATAGATGCTGTTGAATGTTTCGTTAAGCAAGTCGCGTAGCATTACCGAAGTGCGGTCCATCTCGCTAACCATTTTTCCGGCTGACTGGGGATGCTTCATGACATCTATGCAGCGGCTCCATTTTTCGATGAGCGACTTCATGTCGGCATCCAGGTCGGCCACTTTCTTGCCTTCGGCCATGGTACGCACAATGACGCCGAAGTTTAATGGGCGAATGCTTTGAATAAGCCTTCTGAGTCGGCTGCGTTCTTCTCTGCTTCGTATCTTCTGCGACACTGACACATGGTTGGCGAATGGCACCAGGACTATGTAACGGCCTGCAAACGATATTTCGGCCGACACGCGAGGGCCTTTTGTCGAAATAGGTTCCTTGGCAACCTGAACAGGCAACAAGTCACCAACTTTGACGATGTCGGATATGGAGCCTTTCTTATCCACGTCCGGTTCGCATTTGAATGTGTCCATTGATGCATTCGCATCAGTCTCGACACTCGTCTTGAATTTCAGCAGGGAGTTGATTTGCAACCCAAGGTCAAGATAATGCAGGAAGCCCTCCTTGCCAGAACCCATATCTACGAATGCCGCGTTGAGACCTGGCAATATTTTTTTGATGCGACCCAAATACACGTCGCCAACAGCGAACTGGTTATTGGGCTTTTCCTTGTGCAGTTCGGCCAAAACGCCGTCCTCAAGCAAAGCTATGTTTACCTCCGAAGTTTGCGAACTCACAACAAGCTCTCTGACCACCGGTGACTTCTGTTCATCTAACATTTTTGTGTCGGTCATTTTTCTTATACTTTGGAAGTGAACAACGTGATTATTAAACGCTGGCAAATTAACAACCAGCCTTGTCTCAAATTTCACACTTGTCCCATAACAGGGAAAGCTATTTACTCATAAAACAATAACACAACATTGCGTTAATGTTGTGTTATCGCATTACATACAAGCCAAGAAGATATTATTTCTTCTTATGTCTGTCCTTTCTGAGGCGTTTTTTACGCTTGTGAGTGGACATTTTGTGTCTTTTGTGTTTTTTACCGTTTGGCATAATATTGAAGTTTATATTGTTATTATCTTACGTCTTCCATAAAAGTCTTTGCGGGTTTAAACGCAGGTATGTTGTGCTCGGGGATGGTTATGGTAATGTTCTTCGAAATATTACGGCCAGTCTTTTGGGCTCTTTTCTTGATAATGAAACTGCCGAAACCTCTAAGATAAACATTCTCGCCATTTTTCATGGTGCCTTTCACAACTTCCATAAACGTTTCTATTACGTTTTGAACTGCATTTTTCTCAACACCAGTCTCGCTTGCTACAGCTGCTACAATTTCTGCTTTTGTCATTTTAGTTAGTTTTTATTTTGTTATTATTAATTTCACGAAATTTCGTGCAAAGTTACAAACATTTTTGATATGATTAACATCATGTCCATTTTTTTTCTTATAAACGACTATAAATATGGGAAATAACCATTTCATTTCAATGTCTTGCCACAGCTTGCATGGCATATATTCCACATTAAGGACAAGATTCTCAATTCAGGTTTGCCAAAGCGGTTTGAGGCAATCGTGAAAAGTTTCTTTAGAGCATGAGTCCTTTATTCAAATTAGGTATTTGCTATTAAAAAAAGAATAATTTTCCCCATTTTAATTTGATATTGATAAAAAACTTACCTTTGAAGCCTCAAAAAAACATCACTAAATTTAGTTTGAAACGTATAAACAACTAATAACAAGCAAATTATGGCAAGTTTAAACAAAGTAATCCTTATAGGAAGATTAGGAAAAGACCCCGAAGTAATTGATTTTGAGAATGGAAACCGTAAAGTCACCGTTACCATGGCCACAACAGAACGCTACCGCGACCGCAACAGCGAGAACAGCGAATGGCGCGAGCAAACTGAATGGCACAACATCGTTGTTCATGGCAACCTAGCTAACGACATAGCAGAAAGACGCCGCAACTACGCCAAAGGCGACATGATGTACATCGAAGGCAAACTTCACACCCGTCATTACGAAAAAGATGGACAGACACGCCGCGTCACCGAGGTGGTTGCTGACAAAATGATGCTTCTCACCAACCCTCAGAAATTAATGAGCTCTCGCAACATCGGCTTTGAAGGCAGCGAAACACCCACAGACAACCTTGGCGACATTGACAACTTTGAAAGCAACACCGACTTTGAAAGCACGGGCAGCAGCGGCCTTCCTTTCTAAATCGCAAAACAATGTTTTTTCTGCGGAGCAAGCTCCGCAGAAAAAACAAAACTGCAACAAACAACAAAAAGACATTCTAAAGTGGAAAAACCCGATCCCGACCCTTACTCTAGCCTGTCTCAGACAAACATCACAGGTATAATTATTGTCACAGTTGCCATTCTGGCAATAGCAGCCATTGCATATTTCTTTCTAAAAAAAAGGCGACTTGGCAAACCAATCCTTTTCAGCATGCCAACCATACTTAAAGGATCGACAACGATTGCCGACCTATGCCGGCGTTTTGGCATTGCAGAAAGTTATTTTGAGCCTATGCAAGGTGACGCCACCACCATATCAGGCCTACTTACCGAAATGGAAGGACACCTGCCTGACAAAGGCTCTATATTTGAATTCGACGGTTTCGTGTTTGAGATAACCGACGCTGACGAAAATGAAGTAAAAACGGTGAAAGTACGCCATTCAACAAACAAAAAACGATGAGAAAGGCTCTCCCTTTTATTATACTATTAGCCCTTATCGCATCATGTAGCGACGAAGAAAGGCATGTGCCCAAACCTAAAGGATACTTCAGAATCGACCTGCCCGAGAAATCGTACACCTTGCTCGACACAATCGGACGCTACAAGTTCGAGTGCCCCAAAAACACCATTGTCAGCAATGACCCGCATTCGCCAGACGAGAAAAATTGGATAACACTTGAATTCCCACATTACAAAGGCTCGCTTTATCTCACACATAAAGATGTGGACGACAATTTAGGCGAATATCTTGAAGATGTCCACACCATGCTGGGCAAACACCTGCAAAAAGCCAACGGCATACGCGACAGCCTCATCGTCAATCCAGAGCATAAGACATACGGCATGATGATAGAGATAGACGGAAGCGACGTCGCAACACCGCTTCAGTTTTACCTCACCGACAGCACCAATAATTTCGTCAGGGGATCGCTCTACTTCAACTTCATCCCCAACAACGACTCTATGCGCCCCGTGATAAACTACCTCCGAGACGATGTAAAACACATCATCAACACATTTGAGTGGAAATAAACACCTCAAATTTTTCTCTTTCAACTTGCAACACTACTTTTTTTTCATCGACAAAAAAAAACGATGAGAATCTTTTTTGTTGCACCTTGCCATAAACAACAAAACGAGCCGCGCAACCAAAAAAATCTTCAAAAGTTGAAAAAGTCGTCCACAAATAAATAAAAAGACTTATATTTGCAAGTTTTATTGGTGATAGCCATACCTATTGCCATTGGCGGCACGCCAGGAAATTAAATTTTGTCACACACCCAAAAAGAGGGAGGAAAGCGTCATGATAAACACTTTAAAAATAGGCGACCTGATATGGAGACACTTCAACAACCCCACTGAAGAGGACTTTGACTTCTTGCGCGACAAGTTTCATTTCCACCCTTTGGACATCGAGGACTGCAAATCGGTGAACCAACGCCCCAAAATAGACATCTACGACGACTATTATTTCCTCATCCTGCATTTTCCAAATTTCGACCGTCAAAACAGATTCGTCAAAATCAAGGAGGTGAAGATATTCTGGGGCAAGGATTACATCATATCAATAGAGAAAAACCCCTGGGCCGTATCAAAGTTGTTTGAAGAATATGAAGAAAGCCAGAATGAAAACGAAGAACTGAACATCAAGAGTTCCGACATCCTGCTATACCGCATTCTTGAAAAAATGATGACCGAATCGGTTTATCTGCTACGCAAGGTCGGCCTCGACGTAGAACTAATCAATCGCGAGCTGCTACAGGAGAAACAAGTCAAAATCATCGAGAGAATATCTGTGACACGAAAGAACCTGATTCTCATCAACACCATTTTCAAGCCTCAACTAAGGCTCTTCCACCTGTTTGAGACAGGAAAGATAACCGGCTTCACCGAAGATGTGGAGTACATGGAAGACTACTGGGGCAACATCCTCGACTACTACCAGAAAGTGTGGGACATGACCGAGGACTACGAGGAGATGATAGAAGGCTTGTCGCAAACTTTCGACTCGATGCTGACCAACAAGACCAACGAGACGATGAAGATACTTACCCTCATATCGTCAATCATCCTGCCTCTCACTTTCATCACAGGCATTTACGGAATGAACTTCGACTACCTGCCTTTTGCCCACGAATCATGGGGATTCTTTGGAATGATGGGCTTAATGGTGGTTGTGGCAATGTGCTTCTACTATTTCTTCAGGCACAGGAAATGGATGTGATTTCATCAGAATATAGAAGTCGGAATTTTGAAGCCGGAAGACAGAATAGGCATGATTTATCCTGAAAATTTTGAGCAGAAGGTTGACTTCAACAAGATAAGGTTGCAACTAAAGTCGAACTGCATCTGTGCCATGGGCATTGAGAATGTTGAAGCGATGAGTTTTAGCACCGACATCAGCAGCATTAGGCACAGCATCGACCTTATAGACGAGTTTGAAACCCTTAGCCAAGAAGGCATCCCGTTCATAGTACGCGACTACAACGACTTGCGAAGCGAATTCAAGCGCATAGGGATTGATGGTACCTGCATAAGCATCGAATGCCTTTTCGACCTGAAACAACCACTTGCAGCAATAAGCAGCATACTGAGATACTGCAAATCGGAGCAGTCGCAGAAGACCCCCACCCTACGCTCTCTGGCCGACAACATAAACATTGACACACACATCATTGCCGAAGCCAACCGTCTTACAGACGACAAAGGAGGGATACCCGACAACGCCTCTCCAGAGTTGGCCGACATAAGACGACAGATACGAAGCAAACAAAACAAAGCCGACAGCCGTATAAGACATATAATGAACGAAGCCAAAGCGGCGGGCATCACAGACCAACAGTCGGAGATAACAATACGCAACGGCCGTATGGTGATACCCGTCAAGGCTAACAACAAAAGATCCCTAAGAGGCTTCATACATGACGAATCGGCCACAGGACAAACAATATACATAGAACCTGACGAGATTTTTGAGACATCAAACGAAATCAGGGAATTGGAATATGCCGAGCAACGCGAGATAAATCGTTTGCTGATGGCCTTCACCAACGAATTGCGCCCTAACTTGCCAAATATGGAACAAGCTTGGCGACTTTTGGGTGAAATAGACTTCGTCAGGGCCAAGGCACTGCTAAAACAAGCCACAAACAGCATAAAACCCACAATAACCGGCACTTCGTCGCTGCAATGGCGGCAAGCAAGGCACCCTCTTCTGGAACAGCATCTTAGAAACAATTCAAAAACGATAGTCCCTCTTGACATAGAACTGAACAACCAAAGACGCATCCTTATCATTTCCGGACCCAATGCAGGTGGGAAATCGGCCTGCCTTAAAAGCGTCGGGCTAATTCAATATATGCTACAATGCGGCCTGTGTGTCCCCATGAGACAAGACTCTGTTTGCGGACTGTTCGACAACATCTTCATCGACATTGGAGACGAGCAGTCGCTTGAAAACGACCTGTCAACATTCAGTTCGCACCTGCGCAACATAAAGAAACTTATTGAAACAGCCAACCCCACCACCTTGTTCCTCATCGACGAGTTCGGTAGCGGCACAGAACCACAGATTGGAGGTGCCATAGCTGAAGCCGTACTAGAAGAAATGAACAAAAAAAATGCCATTGGTGTGGTGACGACACACTACGCCAACCTTAAACTTTTAGCCGACAAACACGAAAGCGTTGTCAACGGCGCAATGCTTTTCGACACAAAGTTTATGCAACCCACCTACATACTGACCATAGGAAAGCCAGGAAGCTCATTTGCCTTTGAGATAGCAAAGAAGACAGGATTTCCTAAACACATACTTGAAAATGCCACCAGGATAACAGGCGAACAACACATCCGTTTCGAGCAGCAACTTCAGCAACTTGAGATTGACAAGAAAAACATACGCCACAAGGAACAAGAACTCAGAGTGGCCGACGACCTACTCAATGAGGTCATAACAAAATACCAAAAGTTGCTCAACGAGCTAGAAAACTCACGCAAGCAAAACATGCACAAAGCAGCCGAAGAAGCCAAAGAACTTATCGACAAGGCTAAAAGCAAGATTGAATTGACCATCAAAGAGATAAAAGAGACCCAAGCCGACAAGGAAAACACAAAACGCCTGCGCAAAGATCTCAACGAGCTGAAAAACGAGATAGACAAGGAAGCCAGCGCCGAAAACAACAATGCTAAAGACACTGGCAGCAACAAAATAGAAATAGGCGACACCGTATGTATAGACGAGATGCAGGTAGTTGGCACCATTGACGACATACGCGGCGACATTTACGTTGTACAGTTCGACTCTAAACACCTAAGCACCACTGCCGACAAACTGCGCAAGACAAGCAAAGCCGAAGGACGCAAGACTGCCAGACGCTGGAAGACCGGGATAGCCGAAGACCTCAACGAGAAAGCGACCCAATTCGACCTAACTCTTGACTTACGCGGCAAGCGTGTAGAAGAGGCTCTCGAAGCGACAGAGAAGTATCTTGACGAAGCCAAACTGCTAACCATAAAAAACATAGAGCTGCTTCACGGCAAAGGCAACGGAGTCTTGCGACGCTCCATACGAGAATTCCTCAGCCACCAGCACGATGTAGAGCACTTCTGCGACGCACCTCTCGAAGCAGGTGGAAGCGGCATAACACGCGTGACGTTAAAATGATTCGCCAAAAAAAGTGCCATTTCATTTTTTTGTGTATCTTTGCGGCGTTCTTTGAAGCACAGACTCGTTCTGGCTGAACAACATCGGGGGTGACCGGTTTTGACAGCAAGACGGATTGTCGTGCAAGCATGCCGAGCCTCGCAGTGACGCTCGTAAATCTTGACTGCAAAAAATTAATTGGCGAAAACAACTACGCTCTCGCTGCTTGATCGAAGTATAGTAGATTTTGAGCTTTATCCGCACACAAGGTGAGCGGACGAGACATCTCGCGGATGGACTTTCCTGATTCCGGTCCGGCAACGGGGTGCTAATCAATTTCGGGATAGTCCAGTCGGCACTCCGACGGCTGAATGAAACTCAGGAGATAAGGCCGAGTTTAGGGCGTTCACTCCATTGCCCGGCACGAAAAACAACAGTGAAATAAGCATGTAGAAAACACGGTGGTTCCTTGTTTGGACGAGGGTTCGACTCCCTCCATCTCCACAAAACACCCTTATAAGTCGCCGAATTACAGCGACTTATATTTTTTTCAAAATTTTAGTCCCCTTTTCCACTCTAAATCACTGATTTTTATGGAGATAGAATACTCCACAAACATTATCTTTACTGTCTTACCCTGAAAAAGGTTGACTCATAAAGACAAGAGTCAACCTTTTTCAGGGTAAGACACAGATTCAGAGTTAGAGGAAATGTTTCTATTGTATAAATATTGTATCTTTGCACATATTCCTAATGCCGGCAAAAAAAAAGGAATGGCGAAAACGAAATACGAATTATTAAGGAAGATATAGCAACGTTATGGATAAAGAAAAATCGTTAATATCATTAACCGAAGCGGTGGAGGCAATCAAAACTGCAATTTTGCAAGGCCAGTACGAAGCATTGAAGGATGTGAACCGTGTGCAACTTGCTGTTTATTTTGCCATTGGGAAATATCTATCCGAAAACACGCGCAAAGGTGTTTGGGGGACTGGCGCTTTAAAACAAATAAGTTTGCAACTTAAGAAAGAAATGCCAGGGCTTCGAGGATTTTCAGAAACTCAACTTAAAGAAATGCGCAGTTTTTATGAAGGTTGGGAAATTCTTGATGCAAGCACTCAACAACACAAAGATCTGCCGGTTGAAAATTCGTCGGTTGTGACCGACGAATTTAGCCAATGTAATTTGCCGGTTACAACCGACGAATTGCAGATGGTTAATAATCAGATAGATATTTACAAGGCTATTAAAATCCCAGACATAGCAGATTTCCCAATCGAGGATTTTTTCAGAGTTCCTTTTACGCATCACACACGCATTATGTCCAAATGCAAGGATCTTTCGGCTCGATATTACTATATACATCGCACTGCGGAAGAGCATCTTTCTGTCGATGCCCTTGAAAAAATCATAAAACAGCAGGCGTTTGAAAATCGGGATAAACTACCCAACAATTTTTCACAAACCATTTCCAATTCATCTATGGCGCGCAAGGCGGTAATGATGTTCAAAGATTCGTATGCGCTGGAGTTCATTAATACGGAAGAAATCGGTGAACGTGACCGTCAAGATATTGATGAGAGAGTTGTTGAACAAAGGATTGTCCAGAATATCAAAAATTTCATAATGACATTCGGGAAGGATTTCTCCTTCATTGGCAATCAATACCATTTGGAAGTGTATGGTGTTGAGTTTTTCCCCGATCTCTTGTTTTTTAATCGCGAACTCAATTCCTTGGTGGTTGTTGAGTTGAAGATGGGCGAATTCAAACCTGCCTATCTTGCCCAGCTGACCACTTATCTGCAAATACTTGACGATCACGTGCGCAAACCTCACGAAAATCCTTCGATAGGAATTGTACTCTGCAAATCCGCCAATAAAGAATTTGTGGAATATGTCATTCAGAAATATACCAGTCCTATGGGCGTGGCCACCTATAAAACAGCGGCCGACATGCCGGAAGACCTACGAAAAGCATTGCCCGATATTGAAGAATTGAAAAAGATTATTTGTGAAGGGGCAAAAGAGGATTAGAAACGTATAATGTCATGACAAACGACCATAATTCAAAAAGCAATTTGCTTTTTTATAATTGCCTTTTTGTAACGGCATTGCTGATTTCTAATGTTTTGGCATATAAAATTGTCGTTATTTGTGGGCTTTCTATGCCATCAGCGACCATAGGTTATGCAATCACATATCTTATGACCGATGTCGTTGGTGAATTGTATGGAAAACAAGAAGCTAACAATTTGGTCAAAAGAGGATTTTGGTGTTTATTGATAGCACTTTTGCTGACAGAATTAGCACTTGTCTTGCCATCCGAAATGGACACCTCTCATTTTAATGCTGTGTTTTCACAAACACATCGTGTCGTTTTAGGAAGTTTGACTGCATATCTATGCAGTCAATTTATTGATGTATTTCTATTCCATAAAATCAAATTGCATACGCAAAACAAATATAAATTTATCAGGAACAATATAAGTACGATTATTAGCCAATTCATTGATACAACAATATTTTCTTTCATTGCATTTTATGGGATTGTGTCCTCTATATGGTCTTTGATAGGTGGAATATATATAGCTAAGGTTTTAATCGCACTTTGTGATACTCCATTTTTCTATTTTCTCACAAAAAACACAAATAAAAATGATTAAAATAGGAGCACTTATCACAACCTCTATGGGAAGAATAGATGAGCTTTTTAACAGATCATTGAAATCCGCTTTAAAACAGACTATGCAGCCTGATGTCATCATCGTTGTGGACGACAATGATGATATAGCCCTTTCTCGTATTATCAAAAGGAAAATCGAAGATTTGAATATTCCATATCTGCACTATCTATCTAATACGCATACTAAGCATATGTCAGGATGTGGCGCATGGAATACGGGATTGGAATTCTTGAAAAAAAGGAATGGAAAAGAATCTTATGTGGCCATTTTAGATGACGATGATGAATGGGATATTGACTACATTAAACATTGTAAATCTGAATTGGTTAAAACGCCTCTTGCTGTTTTTGCGTTTTTGAAAAGAACAGATTGTCCAAACGCATCGTTTTTTTCTCATATTGATTTAAGCATAGATAAATATTTAGTGGGCAATCCTGGTGTGCAAGGAAGTAATATGTTTTTCCGTATTGATGCTTTGGAAAGCATTGGATATTTCGATGAGTCTTTACCAAGTTGCACGGATCGAGATTTGATGATTCGCTTTATCGCTCATTTTGGGACAGATAAAATTTCCGTAATACCCAAAGTTTTAGTAAAACACAATATACACGAAGGTTCTGTCACAAGTGATTTTACTAAAAAACGAACAGGGTTGGATGTTTTTTATAAAAAACATTTATGGAGATATAAATGCTTAGAGTTGCTGAATCAATCTCTTGTGCGAGCAGAAAGATTATTTTCTTATCCCGATTCAGGTAAATGGATACAGAAGTACAAACATGAAAATCCCATCTTGGTTACCGGAGTTTGTGGCTTTATCGGTTCACATGTCGCAAATCTTTTAATTCAAAACAGATGGAAAGTTGTAGGAATTGATAATTTTTCGACAGGGTCTATTAATAACATCTCTCATTATTTCAAAAACGAAAATTTTGTTTTTTATGAGGGGGACATTGCAGACACGTCGTTTGTAGATACAGTACTATCACATTTCACCGTGAAAACGGTATTTCATTTTGCCGCATTACCTCGTATCCCATTTTCAATAGACCATCCACGCGAATCGTACGCTGCCAACGTAATAGCTGTACAAAATTTTGCAGCTACAGTCAAAAAGCATCATATTGCACAATTCGTATTTGCTTCTTCATCTTCGGTTTATGGACAAGGTAATGGACTCCCGATGACTGAGGATGACCAGTTGCTTCCGATGTCTCCATACGCCGAACAAAAATGCATAGGAGAAAAAATACTTTCGGAAATTTTTTCAAATACGAATACTCACTTATTGATATGCCGTCTTTTCAATGTTTATGGCTATTCTCGGCAACGGATTAACAAATATAGTACGTTAGTTACGAAATGTTTCGATGCCATCAACCTGCATAAAGAGTTGGTCATTTATGGCGATGGAACGCAAGTCAGAGATTTTACACATGTGTCTGATGTGGCAAAAGCGTTCTTGTCGATTGCGAACAACTATTTGCTAACAAAACCAGTGGAAATCTTGAATATAGGGGGTGGTAATCCTTTGTCGGTAAACACTCTTATTGATATCGTATGCCAGGTTATGGGAACGGATATGCATGTCGTATATAGAGAAAAATCTTATGCAGAGCCATCTTATACATTTGCGGACAATCATAAAGCGGCAAATCTTTTAAAATGGATGCCTACCATCAATATTTCAGAAGGAATAGAATTAATCAAGCGACAAATGGAAGCCAATGAAGCATTTGTGATTGGCGTAGCTGTACACAATTCTAAAGATGTGATACGAAGATGTTTAACTTCCATCTTAAAGCAAAAGGGCATCCATAGACAAGTTGAGATTGTCATCGCTGACGATGGTTCCTCTGACGATTGGATTCAGCAGGTTCAAGATTTGATACAAAATGATAACGTCCATATAGTAAACTATCATTTTTGCGATGTTGTTAAGACGCGGAATGCCCTAAACCAATATATTATAGAAAATTTTCCAAATGCCTTTTTGATAGGGCGTTTGGATTCCGATGATGAATATTCTGATGAAAATGTACTTGCACGCATTGAAGAAGTTTTCGACAAAGAGTCACCTGACATTATTCTTGGGGGTAATTATTTGCGTCAACAAGGAAAGGTTATAAGCAGAGTCAATCGCGCCACCAATCAGTTAAAAGACAAAAACTATTTGCTTTCCCGTCTCAAGGGGATGGCTAATGGAATTCCGGAATCGGAACTCCCTTCATGTAATTTGTGGTTCCGTCCATGGGCTATGCTTCCTTATCCGGATATCGTCAGTGCAGAAGACCATTTCTTACTCGTCGAATATCTTCTTCACCCTAATAAATACCGAATTTCAATAATTGAAAATCTACTGATGTGCATTTATAATTTGAATGGAAATATAACTGCGGAAAACAAATCGGGAGCGAATTATTTGAAAAATCGTCAACAATTATATAACAAAATCGCACAAAATGAATATTGAAATAGCAAATAAAAGAAAATTTGAGGCAGCCAAAATCCTTCAATCTATGGAAATCAAGGATTTTGAATATTTAGGCCAAGGACAAGAGGGCGTCGTATTTCATGATTCTTTTTGGGTTTATAAAGTAATGTTGCCGGTGACTCCTTGTATTGACAAATGGAGAGACTTTAGAAAGAGTTCTTTTTTCTTCAATAAAGATTTGGAAAACTCTTCGCATTTTTATTATACAGAAATAATTCAACATAAAGGCGTTATCATACAAAAATACAAGTTTGAAGTTTCAGAAGATTGTATAAACTATAATTTGGAAGAAGTTTTAGACTTTTTAGTTGAGGCGTGGAGATGCCGAATTATAATTAAAGATTGTGGCGCGAAGAATTTTAGGCGAATAAATGGCAAAATCAAATTGATAGATCTTCATGCCTATGACTATTCAGACAATTTGTTTCTGAATATGTGCGTCAGAATGTATATTTATGCCGAATATTATGGAAAAATTTCCGATTCCGACCTTAGGAAACTCACAAGAAGCACCATCAACAATTTTGACTTACCCGAATTGCAGGATGCGAGAGAGTTTGTTAATCGTGTGTTTGCAAATATCATATATCAAGAATCAATTAATGAAACAAGATTGATAAATTCTCGGGATTTGTTTTCTGAAGAATATTTTCGCATTTCACCTTCTAAAGAATTAAATTTTGAAAGACTTTTTTGGAATAAATTAAATGAAGGTAAATATTTAAAAAGTGTCGGCATTGAAGGAATACATCTTAACACGGAACTCTATTTCGAACCAGATGCTTACCTAATAGAAGAATATGAATTGGAGCCTATAAACAGCAAAGTGTCGCTTCTCATAAAAACATGTCCACAAGATGTCCAAACTATTGAATATAATGTCAAACACATTGTCAAACAGCTTTCTTCACCCAATCCGTTTTTTGAAATAGTAGTAGCTATTGACACCAAAGAGCGTGAATTTTTAAGGGAATACTATTCTGGTGGAGACCTGAGTTCCATGCTTGTAATTATGAAGAAACTTGTTGCTGAAAAAGTCATAGATAGATTCATCGTGTTCGATTCCGTCTTAACTCAAGAAATAAATCAACGATGGTTTGGGCTTCCTTGTAAATACTCCCATACGGAGAATCTTATCCCTGTCGCACCTCAATTATATGCCTTTGAACAATGTCAGGGGGATTACATTTTACAAATGGATTCTGACGTGATGATTGGACGACGCGATTATCAGCACTCGTTTTTAACAGACATGCTTGCGGAATTAAAAAAGAATGAAAATGTTCTTTCTGTAGGCTTCAACATATGTAATGATATTTCTAAAGAATATTTTGGATTTGACAATGGCGGTTTTGTGCCTGAAGTCAGAATGGGATTGCTCGATTTGTCAAGGATTAAAAAAGAATTTCCCCTTCCAAACAGTCTTGATGGAAAGGGAAAACTCACTTTGTCTTGGCATCGCTCTTTGGAACAAAGGCAAAAGGAAAATGGGAAATGCTCGATTCGTGGAGGAAGCAATAACAGTTTTTATGTTCATCCGCAAAATTTCCGGAAAACAAATCCTGATGTTTGGATGACCATTCTTGATCGTATTGAGCAACTGCAAATTCCTCCTATGCAAATGAATCAATTTGATTGCACGGGATCCTATATGGACTGGTGCCAACCCAATCGAAATGAAAAAATGGTGGTGGTGTCTTGTTTTCGCAATGTTTCTTATGAACGTTTCTTGCGGATGTGGTATTCGCTTATGAATCAGACTTATCAGGATTTTGGAATTATTTTATATGACGATAGCTCTGATAACGGAATACAATTTTTGATAGATTCAATAATAGAACCATATAAATCTCGTGTCACTTTTATTAAAGGAAGGCATAGGAATCCACGAATTTCCAATATTTACAAATGCATCCATAACTTTATATCTAATCCACAAAGCATTATAGTTATGTTAGATGGCGATGACGCGCTCATCGGAAAAAATGTTTTAAAAAATGTAGAGGAGAAATTCAGATTGTGGAATACTGATGTTGTGGTTGGGAGAATGCACCAAACCTATCGTTTGCAAGCCAACTATAGGTATCCCGTTGATTTTTGCCATCCGAGAAAGTGTGGGGGAAATGTTTGGCAACATTTGAAAACATTCAGAAAATTTCTTTTTGATTCCATTCCACAGTCATATTTTAAATATAGTGATGAAAAATCCCGCTTTTCTGCAAAGAAGTGGATTGAAACTTGTGATGATTACGCATTTATGGTTCCTATTGTTGAAATGAGTAGTAATCCCTACCAAATGGATGACATTAATTATTATTATGAACGGAATTACGACAAAAGAGATGCTGACAGAGACCTAAAAGAACAATGTATTGCCGAAATATTGACAAAAAATCCATTAAATCCTAATGACGTTGTGATAGGCCGAAAGATTTTTCAGCCAAATATGAATAGAATTGAGATTGATATCACTTATGATTGCAATTTAAAATGTCTCGGTTGTAATCGTTCTTGTGCTCAAATGCCAACCAAAGAACATATGAGCATCAATGATATACGTCATTTTGTTGAAGATAGTATATGTAATGACAAAAAATGGGAGTTTATCAACATCCTTGGCGGTGAACCAACACTGCATCCAGACTTTATTAAAATTATTGAGATTCTAAAAAAAGAATATGTTGAAACATTCTCCCCAATGAGTATTATTCAAGTGGTTTCTAATGGAATTACTGAAAAATCCAGAGAACTTTGTGAGTTTGTGAAAAAAAATTATGGAGTGATAATTGACTATGCTTCTTATAAAACCAGCAAAAACCAAGACTATTTTTCTCCATTTAATGACGCCCCGATAGATGATGTACAATTTATGAATGAAGATTTTTCAAAAGCCTGTTGGGTTACATCGTATTGTGGATTAGGCCTGAATAGTAAGGGTTATTATGCGTGCGCAGTATGTGGTGGAATTGATAGAATAATGGCTCTCCATAAAGAGATAATTTCCATAAAAGATCTAACGAAGGAACGATTATTGGAGCAGTTACATCTATTTTGTAAGTATTGTGGAAATTATAAACATTATGCACAGTCACAGGGCGATTTTGTCCCTCGTTGTGAGAAAGATGTTTTCAGAAATGTGATATCCAAAAGTTGGGAACAATTATACAACCAATAACGTTGGACTTTGCGGGAGAACTTTGCAAGAGAAACTAACTTATCTATGTTTTACAACAATGATGTATCTTTGCGAATCAATCAACTGACGATTTTTGATTTTTGTCTGAGGTTCAAGGCAATAAAGGGAATGGTTATCATCCTAGCCATGCCTACGGACACACTATTTGAAGCACTACCAAGGCTTCTTTATTCTCATTATTTTAAACACAAAACTTTTCATTGTAAGCCAATTATTATTATCTTTGTCGCAAATTAAACCTAACGAAGTAGTAGTTTATCGTACCGATTGCGAAACACTGTATAACGAAACGGCCTAAAATACCTTTTTACTTCCACAAACAAAAAACACTATCTTTGTAAAACATCAAACGTAAACAATCAATAAATAAACCGATAATCAATATGATAGCAAAAGAATTACTGAATCCGAGAAGCATCGTCGTTGTAGGTGCTTCGACCGATGTGCACAAACCTGGCGGGAAAGTGCTGAAAAACCTTTTGGAAAGTCCTTTTAAAGGCGAGGTTTACACCGTCAATCCCAAAGAGACCGAGGTGCAAGGCATCAAATGTTTTGCCAAGGTTGAAGACCTGCCTCAGGTTGACTGCGCCATTTTGGCTATTGCCGCCAAATACTGCCCATCTACCGTTGACATCCTTGCCAAGGAGAAAGGCACAAAAGGCTTCATCATCGTCTCTGCCGGCTTCGGCGAAGAAAGCAAGGAAGGCGCAGAATGGGAACGACACATCACCGACACTGTCAACAGCGTGGGCGGCTCGCTGATAGGCCCCAACTGCACAGGCTTCCTCAACACAAACTACTGCGGAGCTTTCGACACTCCCATTCCTGCCCTCGACCCTCACGGTGTTGACTTCGTTACAGGCTCTGGAGCCACAGCTGTGTTCATCAAAGAATACGGCATCAGCAACGGCCTCACCTTCAACAGCGTTTGGGCTGTAGGAAACTCGGCACAACTCGGCATCGAGGATGTCCTCGAACACCTTGACGACACTTTCGACCCTGAAAAAAGCAGCCATGTCATCATGCTTTACATGGAAAAGATTTCCAACCCGCAGAAGATGCTGAGACACGCTCGTTCTCTCATCCTGAAAGGCTGCAAGATAGCCGCCATCAAGTCGGGTGGCTCGGCAGCAGGCAGCCGTGCAGCCAGCTCACACACAGGTGCTTTGGCAACATCAGATGTGGCTGTTGACGCTCTTTTCCGCAAAGCTGGCATCGTACGTTGCCACAACCGCCAAGAACTGACCACAGTGTGCGCCATCTTCATGCACCCGGAGGTGAAAGGAAAGAACATGGCCGTCATCACCCACGCAGGAGGCCCTGCCGTGATGCTCACCGATGTACTCTCCAACAATGGCATGGACGTGCCTCACATCGAAGGCCCAAAAGCACAAGAACTTCTTGACAAACTATATAACGGTTCATCTGTAGGCAACCCTATCGACTTCCTCGCTACCGGCACAGCCGAACAACTTGGCTACATCATCGATGCCTGCGAGAACGACTTCGACGAGATAGACAGCATGTGCGTCATATTCGGATCACCCGGTCTGTTCGCCAACTGGGAGGTTTATGAAGTACTCGACCAAAAGATGAAGACCTGCAAGAAACCCATCTTCCCCATCCTGCCATCCATCATCAACGTGAAAGACGAGATTGACGACTTCATCAAGAACAAGCACCGCATCAACTTCCCCGAGGAATGCGTGTTCGGAAACGCTTTGTGCAAGATATACAACACGCCAAAGCCGCAACCAGAGAATGTGAAGATGCCAAAGATCGACACACAACGCATTCGTCAAGTCATCGACAGCTGCGAAAACGGCTATATCGACCCCGACAAGATCTATAAACTACTTGATGCTGCCGGCATAGCCCAGAAACAAATCCGCGTTGTTGACAAGAAACAACAAGCCGTTGACTTCGCCAACGAAGTAGGTTATCCGCTCGTGATGAAAGTTGTAGGTCCTGTCCACAAGTCAGACGTGGGCGGAGTCACCCTCAATGTGCGCGACATCGAGACCGTACAGCGCGAGTTCGACCGACTGATTGCTATCAAGGACACCTACGCCGTTGAGATGTACCCCATGCTCGACGGCACAGAAGTATATATCGGTGCCATACGTGACGCCAAGTTCGGTCATCAGGTGTTCTTCGGCCTTGGAGGCATCTTCATCGAAGTGCTGAAAGACGTTCAAAACGCTTTGGCACCCGTCAGCGTTGATGAGGCAAAAGACCTGATAGGCAAGTTGCGCGGCTACAAGATTCTGCAAGGCACGCGCGGTCAGCAGCCCGTCAACATTGATGTTTACGCCGAGCAGATTGCCCGTGTGAGTGCACTGGTGATGGCTGCTCCCGAAATAGCCGAAATGGACCTCAACCCATTGCTCGGCAACCCGAAAAGCGTCGTCGCCGTTGACGCAAGAATACGTATTGAGAAATAACTGACGCAAGACACGAGACTATGGGACACGAGACTATATCGTGTCCCTGTGGCTCAACAACAAACACCAATCACAAAACCATGATAACCGAGAAATCCACCTATTATCTCATCTACGCTGCCCTTGTAGTTGTCTGTTATATAGGCGACCAGATAATAAAGAAAGGCACCAAGACGCACCGCATCATAGGTTATGTCGTCAGTCTTATGGCCGACTTCGCCATACTAGGCTATGGCATTTACCTTTACGAAGCAAAAAGCGAAAGCCAGACAGGTTTCGTTTTGGGTGGAATATTGTTTGTAATATGCATTCTCTGTCTCTTGGGCAGGTTTTGGCAAAACAGGGAAAACGACAAAAAAGCCAACAACAATACTGACTCAATTTAAGTTCCAAGCACAATGCAATTTGACTTGCCAAGGAAAAGAAACATGAAAAAATCCGACATTATAACCATTATTGTTGTAGCCGCTGTGATATGCGGTTTTGCCTTCATGCCAGGCGCATGGGCATGGTTCAACGATGCCACCAAAGCCCATGGGCTGATGATGAGTTTCTTTAAGTTCGCCATTCTCGGCACCTTCGGTGAGATGCTCGCCTTGCGCATACGCGAGGGCGTTTACATGAAAAAAGGTTTTGGTCTGGCACCCAAAATGCTCATCTGGGGAGCATTAGGCGTTGTGATAGCTTCGGCAATGACCATATTCAAGACCGGAACAATAGCACTGCTTGACGGCGGATTCCACCTTGCCGGGAAGGCTTCTGAATGGTTCGCAGGCAAACTCAGCTGGGGGAAGTCCCTCGTTGCTCTATGCATAAGCGTCTTGATGAACACACTTTTTGCGCCTGTCTTCATGACCTTCCACAAGATAACAGACATACATATAGCCGAGACTGGAGGCACTTTGAAAGGCTTTTTCACCAATAAGCTTGAAATAAAGAGGATAATGTCAGAGAAGATAAATTGGGAAACCCAATATGGCTTTGTCTTCGCCAAGACCATACCCTTGTTTTGGTATCCTGCACACACAATAACATTCCTGCTTCCACCTACACTTCAAGTGCTTTTCGCTGCATTTCTCGGTGTGGCCTTGGGTGTCATTCTCAACATCAAGAAATGATGTGACAAAAAAAAGTGTACATAAACACAAGTGCAACGAACTAATCCACAATACATTAGATATTATTTTTTTGCGACAGGTGCTATTTTTTACAAAAAAAGGTAAAAAATCGGCAAAAAAAACTTGCAGATAAAAAAAAAGTACTATCTTTGCAGCCGATTTGAAGCCCAGGTGGTGAAATTGGTAGACACGCCACTTTGAGGGGGTGGTGCCGGTTCCGGCATGCAAGTTCGACTCTTGTCCTGGGCACTCAACAAATCCTGCCCCGATGGCGGAATTGGTAGACGCGTACGTTTCAGGTGCGTATATCGAGAGGTGTGCAGGTTCGACTCCTGTTCGGGGCACGGTAAAATAAACAACCCTAATTGATTATCAGTCAGTTAGGGTTTTTGTTTTATAGACAATACACACCATGACAAAAAAATCATTCTATATCGAACACAACTTCCATTCTTTTTTATTACCTTTGAACTTTAGTATCAAAAACATCCAAATATGCTTAACGACAAAGACTTTGCTCAGCTGAAAGAGCGTAACATCGACCAACAACAGGTTATGAAACAAGTGGAACGCCTGCGCAAAGGCACTCATTATATCACCGCCGTGAAACCCGCCACAATAGGCGACGGCATCATCAAACTCGATGAAAACTCTCTTAAAAACCTTCTCAAAGCATTTGACGAAGACTGCCAATACTACCACTTCACCAAGTTCGTGCCCGCTTCAGGTGCAGCAAGCCGAATGTTCAAAGACTTGTTCTCTTTCGTTGAGAAATACGATGACACCCCTATTCCATCCGACTTCCTCGACAGCGGCACCCCTGCGGCAAGATTCATAAACGGGATAGAGAGATTCGCATTCTACGAGGAACTTAACAAAAAGGCCCTTAGGAAATTCAACCTCGAACTAAAACAACTTAAATCAGTTGAACGCTATGTTGACATAGTCAAGCTGGTTCTTGCCAACGATGGTCTTAACTACGGCAATTCGCCCAAAGCACTGATAAAGTTCCACAAATACGGCAACGTGACACGCCTATCCCTCGAAGAGCACTTCGTTGAAGCTGCGGAATACGCTCAAAACAACGACAAGACAGCATGTCTGCACTTCACCGTTTCGCCAGAACACAAAGCATTCTTCACCGCACAAATTGAGCGTCTGAAATCCATCTACGAATCGAGATACGGCATAGAATACCATATCAGCATGTCGGAACAGAAACCCTCGACCGACACCGTCGCCATTGACGACAATGGAGACCTCTTCCGCGAGAAGGACGGCAGGATATTGTTCCGCCCAGGAGGACACGGAGCCCTCATCGAGAACCTGAACGACTTAGGCGAAGAGATTGTCTTCATCAAAAACATCGACAACATAGCCAAGGAGAACCTCGCACAAAACAGTTTTAAATACAAAAAAGCACTGTCATCATGCCTGATGCAGCTACAACAGAAGACCTTCGAATATCTGGAGATGCTCGACGAGGGCAACATCAGCAATGAAGAACTTGACGAGATTATCGCTTTCGCTAAGAAAGAACTGATGATAGACATTCCCGACTTCATCGACACCTATTCTGAAATAGAGAAAATCGACTATCTATACAACAAACTCAATCGGCCGATGCGCGTCTGTGGCATGGTGAAAAACGAAGGCGAGCCAGGCGGAGGACCTTACTGGATAAGGAACAACAACGACGAGGTGTCGCTACAGATTGTCGAGTCGTCACAGTTCAACCACAACGATGCTGAACAAGAAAGAATCTTCAAGGCCGCCACGCACTTCAACCCCGTTGACCTTGTATGCGGCTGCCGCAACTACAAAGGCGAGAACTTCAACCTCAACGACTATGTTGACGAAGAAACAGGCTTCGTCTCAAGCAAATCGAAAGACGGACGCGAGCTGAAAGCCCTTGAACTTCCTGGCCTGTGGAACGGAGCCATGGCCGACTGGATAACAGTGTTCGTCGAAGTGCCATTAGAGACTTTCAACCCAGTGAAGACAGTAAACGACTTGCTGAAGAAGATGCACCAGGATTAATACTGTTTGCTGTATGCTGACAGCAAATCAACCTTATTCCGCAAACAACATCACTATATTCAGCATAACCTCAACAGCTTTCTCCATACTCTGGAGAGGCACATACTCAAAACGACCGTGAAAGTTGTGCCCACCTGCGAAGATATTGGGGCAAGGCAAGCCCCTGAATGACAGGTTTGCGCCGTCGGTACCGCCTCGGATGGGTTTCACAACAGGCTCCACTCCTGCCATTCTCATGGCTTTCTTCGCCAATTCCACAATAAAATAATGCGGTTCAACCATCGACTTCATGTTACGGTACTGGTCTGTGACGACAGCCTCAACAATCTTGCCGTATTTGGCATTCAATGACTCGCAAACCATCAAAATAAGGTTTTTCTTATATGCAAACCCTGCTTCGTCATGGTCGCGGATGATATAGTGCATCTTGGTTTGCTCCACTTCCCCACTGATGGATGTCAGGTGGAAGAATCCTTCATATCCTTCGGTAAGTGCAGGTTGTTCGTCTTGGGGCAGCATTGAATTCAGCTCCATTGCAATGAGCATAGAGTTGATCATCTTGCCTTTGGCCTCGCCAGGATGGATATTGACACCTTTTATCATTATCTGTGCCGATGCGGCGTTAAAGTTCTCATACTCCAGTTCGCCAATGGCACCACCGTCCACAGTGTAGGCATAGTCGGCAGCAAAGCCTTTCACATCGAACTTGGCGACACCTCGTCCTATCTCCTCATCAGGCGTGAAGGCCAGTTTAACCTCTCCATGCTTAAATTCTGGATGAGTTATAATATAATTCACAGCTGTCATTATTTCGGCCACGCCAGCCTTGTCGTCGGCACCAAGAAGCGTTGTCCCGTCAGAGGTTATTATGGTTTGGCTGACATAATTCTTGAGTTCAGGATAGTCTTCTGGACTTAAAACTATGTTTGTCGCTTTATTCAAAACTAATTCGCCACCATCATAGTCTTCTGTAATCTGCGGTTTCACATCTTTTCCCGAAGCATCGGGCGAGGTGTCAACATGGGCGATGAATGCTATCGTCGGCACCTTTTTCTCAATGTTCGAGGGCACAGAGACTGTAAGATAACCATATTCGTCGAGAGACGGCTTCAAACCCATTTCAATCAATTCCTCATGCAACACATTCATCAAGTCGAACTGGCACTGTGAGCTGGGTTGGCTTGGAGAGTCCTCGTCGGAGGTTGTCTCGATGGCCACATAACGCAAAAACCGACTTAACAGCCGGTTCTCGCTAAGGTTATTGTTCTTCTTTTCCATGACAGTTCTTGTATTTCTTACCGCTTCCGCAAGGGCACGGGTCGTTGCGACCCACTTTCTTTTCCACCCTGATGGGTTGGGTGATTTGGCGTTCCTGGGTGTCGCTATTAGCTTGTGAGAGCAAGTCGTTACGCTGTTCACGCAACTTTGATCTGTCCATAGTCCTTGCCCTATGCTCACGCACATTATTGGGGTCTTGTACAGGTATGTCGGCTAACATCAGGAAAGAAATGACATCCTCGTTAATCTTCTCAACCATTGCCTTGAAAAGGTTGAACGACTCAAGTTTATAAATCACCAACGGGTCTTTCTGCTCATACGAGGCATTACGCACCGACTCTTTCAAGTCGTCGAGTTCGCGTAGGTGTTCTTTCCATGAGTTGTCAATAAGTCCGAGCGTGATGCTCTTTTCCATGCTCAGCGTTATCTCGCGCACGCCGTTTTGGAGTGCATTCTTCATGTTTACGATAAGGGTCATGCCACGTTTGCCGTCGGTAATCGGGATAGCTATGTTCTCGAACTGTGTTCCTCTGTCGCACACGTCCTTGATAACGGGCAAGGTCTTCTCGCCTATGATGCGTGATTTCTCGCGATAATGCTCCATTGCAGCGGCAAATAGTTTCTCGGATAAGGTGTCAATGCTGCTCTTTTCAAACTCCACCTCATCAAACGGCACTTCCATACCCATGGTTGAAAGGACTCTCATCTGGAGGCTCTCATAGTCCTTGGCATCTTTGGCGTCGGTTATTATCTGTTCGCCAAGGTCAAGCATCATGTTGTTGACATCTACCGACAGACGTTCGCCAAACAAGGCGTGGCGGCGTTTCTTGTATATCACCTCACGCTGCATATTCATCACATCGTCATATTCAAGCAGGTGTTTACGAACGCCGAAGTGGTTCTCCTCGACTTTCTTTTGTGCTTTCTCGATCTGCTTGGTTATCATTGGGTGTTGTATCACCTCTCCTTCCTGAAGGCCAATCCTGTCCATGATGCCTGCTATACGCTCAGAGCCGAACATACGCATAAGGTTGTCTTCGAGCGACACGAAGAACTGCGAGCTACCGGGGTCTCCCTGACGTCCGGAACGACCGCGCAACTGACGGTCCACGCGGCGAGACTCATGACGCTCCGTGCCGATGATGGCCAAACCGCCAGCTTCTTTCACACCAGGACCCAGTTTGATGTCGGTACCACGACCTGCCATGTTGGTGGCAATGGTGACAGTACCAGCCTGACCAGCTTCACGCACAATCTGCGCCTCCTTGAAGTGCAGTTTGGCATTCAACACATTGTGTTTTATGTTGCTACGTGTAAGCATACGGCTCAAGATCTCTGAGTTTTCAACGGATGTGGTACCCACCAATACAGGGCGACCATCCGCAATCAGCTCCTTTATCTTTTCAACAACAGCATTCAGCTTCTCACGTTTGGTCTTGTAGATCATGTCCTCCTGGTCGACACGAGCTATTGGGCGGTTGGTCGGTATCACCACGACATCAAGCTTGTATATGTCCCAGAACTCACCTGCCTCGGTCTCAGCGGTACCTGTCATACCAGCCAACTTATGGTACATTCTGAAATAGTTCTGCAAAGTGATGGTTGCATAAGTCTGTGTTGCAGCCTCAACTTTCACATTCTCTTTGGCTTCAACGGCTTGATGCAAGCCATCCGACCAACGGCGGCCTTCCATAATACGACCTGTCTGCTCGTCAACAATCTTTATCTTGTTGTCAATAATAACATAGTCAGTATCCTTCTCAAACAAGGTATATGCCTTCAGCAGCTGATGTACGGTATGCAGACGTTCCGACTTTTCCGAGAAGTTACGCATCAGTTCTGCCTTACGCATTACCTTCTCGTCGTTTGTGAGATTCATCTTCTCCATGTCTGCTATTTCAGAACCTATGTCCGGCATTATGAAGAAGTTCTCGTCGTTATAGGCCTGCGACAAAAGATTAATACCCTTTTCGGTAAGGTCAACTGTGTTGAGTTTCTCATCTATAACGAAATACAACTCATCATCAATGATGTGCATGTTCTCGTTCTGGTTCTGCATATAAAGGCCTTCTGTTTTCTGCATTAGGCTCTTCATGCCTTCCTCGCTAAGGAATTTTATCAAGGCCGTGTTCTTAGGCAAGCCCCTATAAGCCCTGAACAACTGATCGGCACCTTTTGACTTGTCGGTCTCCGAAGCGTTGGGGTCGGTCAACAGCCGTTTTGCCTCTGATAATATTCCTGTCACAAGACGTTTCTGGTTTTCATAAAGTTTAAGCACATCAGGTTTCAGCTGGTCAAATTCCTGATGGTCGCCACGTGGTGTTGGGCCAGATATGATAAGAGGTGTTCTTGCATCATCAATGAGCACTGAGTCAACCTCGTCAACTATGGCATAATGATGTTCGCGCTGTACAAGTTCGTTAGGATTGCCTGTCATATTGTCACGCAGGTAGTCAAAGCCAAATTCGTTGTTGGTACCGTAGGTGATGTCGGCCAGATAAGCCTTACGGCGTTCTTCCGAGTTAGGCTCATGCTTGTCGATGCAGTCAACTGAAAGACCGAGAAACTCATACATTGCGCCCATCCATTCGGAGTCTCGTTTTGCGAGGTAGACGTTGACAGTCACCACATGGACGCCTTTTCCGGCAAGTGCATTAAGATATACCGGCAAGGTAGCGACAAGAGTCTTACCCTCACCGGTAGCCATCTCAGCAATCTTTCCCTGATGGAGCACTATACCGCCTATGATTTGCACATCATAATGAACCATGTCCCATGTTACCATATTGCCACCAGCCATCCACGAGTTCTTGAAATAAGCCTTGTCGCCCTCGATGGTCACATGCTCATATTTGGCAGCAAGGTCGCGGTCCATCTCTGTGGCTTTTACTTCTACGACCTCATGTTCTGCAAAATATTTTGCTGCTGCTTTCATCACAGAAAAAGCTTGAGGCAGGATTTCGTTCAAGGTCTCCTCAATGATGTCAAGTTCCTGTTTTTGCAACTTATCGACTTGATTATACAGTCTCTCCTTCTCGTCGGGGTCCATGTCATGGTTTTGCTCGGCCTTCTTGCGCAGGGTGTCAATCTCGTCAAGAACGCCTTGGGTCTTCGAGCGAATATACTCCTTAAACTCTACCGTTTTATGACGAAGCGAGTCAATGTCAAGTTTTGATATTTCCTCGTATGCCTTAAGTGTCTGTTCCAAAATGGGCTGCAAAGCCTTGTTGTCGCGCGAGGCCTTGTCGCCAAAAAGATTCTTTAAAAATTGTATAAATCCCATTTTCTTGTTTATTAATCGTTTATTGCGTTTTTTCTTTACAAATATCGTGCAAAGGTAAGAAAAATAGGAATACGCTCTTAACCAAATGACAAAAAGTCAGAGAGAGAACTCGCGTTTTTTCCATGCAGGACAAAAACACAATTGTTTTTCCATGATCATAAAAGTTATGGCGATTACACAATACAACTTTTCCAAAAAAATCACGATTTTTAAGGAATTTATTCCAAAAAAATCACGATATTTTTGGAATTTATATTTTTTGTATATTTGCAGCCAAATCAAAAGCGAGCAATGTCATGATAACACGAGAGCTTGAGAACAAAGTAAGACATAGACTTTTCACAGGAAAAGCCATCATCCTGATGGGTGCAAGACAAGTAGGCAAGACAACTTTGCTGAAACAAATTTTTTCTGACAACAACAATGTCTATTGGTTGAGCGGTGACGACAGCGATGTGAGAAGTCTGTTCGATAACATCTCGGCTACAAGGCTAAGGGCTGTCATTGGCAACAAACATATTCTCGTCGTTGATGAAGCACAGCGCATAAAAGACATAGGTGTAAAGCTGAAATTGGTGACAGACCAGATGCCCGATGTGCAACTTGTAGCTACAGGTAGTTCATCTTTTGATTTGGCAAACAAAATCAACGAGCCTCTCACTGGCAGAAAATGGGAATACAAGATGTTTCCGCTCTCGTTTGCCGAACTGGTAGCACACACCGGTCTGTTGGAGGAAAAAAGATTGCTTCCCCACCGTCTCGTTTACGGATGCTATCCTGACGTGGTGACACACCCTGGAGACGAAACAATCATCCTTGACCAACTGACAGAGAGCTATCTGTATAAAGACATCCTCGAGTTTGACAGAATTTACAAACCCGACAAACTAATAAAACTGTTGCAGGCACTTGCTTGGCAAATAGGTTCCGAAGTTTCATACAACGAACTTGCCCAACTGTGCGGTCTCGACTCGAAAACGGTGGAGAGTTATGTGATGATATTGGAACAAGCCTACATTATTTTCCGCCTCAGTTCATACAGCAGCAACCTGCGCAACGAGCTGAAATTCGGACGTAAAATCTATTTTTACGACAACGGCATACGCAACTCCCTGATAAACAGTTATGCACAAATAGAGAAAAGAAATGACGCGGGGGCTCTTTTTGAGAACTATATGATATCGGAGCGCATTAAGCACAAAGCCGCAACAAACAATTATGCCGGAAGTTGGTTCTGGCGCACCACCGGACAGAAAGAGGTTGACTATATTGAGGTTAAAGACGGACTAATGAACGCCTTTGAGTTCAAATTGAACCCCGCCAGAAAAGCCTCCGCCCCACTCTCGTTTAGAAACGCCTATCCAGATGCCGTTTTTTCGGTCATACACCGCGACAATACCGAGGACTTCTTGCTTTCCGAATAATGACAAACCTGCATTTTCCAAAAAAAACACGATTTTTAAGGAATTTATTCCAAAAAAATCACGATATTTTTGGAATTTACATAAGCAAGATATTAAACGTATGACAAAAAAAAAACAGCCAAACAGAATGTGAACGGCAACGGGGGGGGGCCAATACTCACCGTGGAAAGCATTACTGCCACCCAACGCCGTCACTGCGAGGCGTTTACGTGAGACAAGTGCTGTTGCAGCCGTAGCAGCACCTTGCCAAGTGCACCATAGAAGACACGAAAGATGGTAGTTTGTCTATTCCCGCTTAAAAGACTGCCACGCTCCTTCGTCGCTCACAGTGACGGGAAAAGGGTCAGTTTGCCATCCTTGTTTCAACCATTAAAATATTCGTGACGCGGTTTCGACAGACCCAACCAGCGAGGTGCCACACAAAAAAAACGCAAGAATTGGAGCTTTGTTTTACATCACGTAATCAAAACAGACACAAACTACTTTCCATACAATCTTGTCACATACTTGTCAAGAAACTGGTCAGGATATGGAGCTGGAGCCATTCCAATCTTGTTGCCACTCTTTATTATGAAATATTCGGGGAACATCCTTACATCATATTGTTCAAGCAAAAATGTATTGTTTTCAAGGTTCAACAAAGGCCATTCAATATGCATGGTTTTGAACTTGTTAGTATATGTTGCGACATGTTCTTTTGTCGAAATTGTTATTATCTGTATGGTGTCGTTCCATTGTCGACTTAATTCTTTTAGGCGTTCAAAATGTCTGTCATACATAGGAACATAGTTGTCAACAAACTGAACAAGCAGCATTCTGTCCGAAAAGTCGGTCATTTTGTATTCTTTTCCGTTCACGTCGTGCAAGGCAAAGAAAGGAGCTTCTGCACCATTTGAGAGCCTATTTCTCTTGTCCATGAAATTCTTTACCACACTCCTATTTTCTGCATAAGAGCCTTTCTTTTGCAAATAATCCAAATGAAGTCCTGCCAATTTTCGCGCACCACGGTCGTCATATAGCTTAAAAAGGTTGTAAACCAACACCATCTCTGATAGTTGCTTGTTTCTTGCCAATAGTTCGTCGTTCTCAAGGCATTCCATCAATTTACCAGTACTTGTTTGAAAAGCATCGTCAAAACATGAAGATGAATATTGCTTGAAAAAATAATCCTTAAAGAGTTCCTTAAATAACTCTGTATAGGCAGGTTGCTCGTAAAGGACAGGCTTGCCCGCAAAATATTCCGACTTTACCTTTGTGCCGCCGTCAGCATCAAGAACGGTTTGAATTGAAGCCAACTTATAATTCACATAATCATTCACATAAGGGTTTTTTATATCGGGGACACTTGTCTTGATGTCGTTTCTAATGGAATCAAGATATCCGTATTGTCGCAGCCTGCATATCTCAACATAATGGTCAATCATGTATGATGTGAAAATGGCATCAACAGTGGCGATCTGACGATTAATACCCATGTCGTCTGCTTTTCTGAAGCGCATTTTAGGCATTGGGCGATCAAAATATGACTCATCAACCTTGTTTTCAGGTATGGTAACTACAATGTCAAAATCAGAGTTTGGAAGAATATAAAAATCAACAACATCCATACCTATTTTCAATGCGGCCGGCATCACCTTGCCCACATCCGCTTCAAGTATGAAAAAGCCTCCGCCATTTGTCTGAGATTGGGCCACTTTCGTTGGCTGCCATGTGAAAAGGTCATCATAAACCAAAAGGCTTATGTCTGCCTCGGCTTTGTTCACCCTGCCAGTCACGACCACATTATGAGCATATAACGAGTAAAACTGCAACAGAATGGCTGAGCACAACAATACTTTTATAAGCCTTTTCCCCATATTTGAAAAACGCCCATAAGGCTTTTATATTGTCAGGTTAACTTCAGATGGCACAAATTTTGACACATCGCCGCCATTCTTGTATATATCACGAACTACACTTGACGACACTCCTACCAGCTCGCTTTCGGTCAACAAAAAAACTGTTTCAAGCTCAGGATGCAGGCGCTTGTTTGCGTGACATATCATATTCTCATATTCAAAATCGCTACCGCTGCGAAGACCTCTTATTATATAACGAGCACCAACTTCAGAGCAAAATTCAGCCGTTAAGCCTTCATAGCTAACTACAACGATTTGTGGATAATCCTTAAAAACATCTTTTATCCATTTCAGTCTGTTCTCCAGACTGAAAGTGCTACGTTTTTCCATATTCACGCCTACTGCTACGTATATCTTATCGAACATTGGCAAAGCGCGTAGTACGATGGAACGATGTCCTAATGTAATAGGATCAAACGATCCAGGAAACACTGCTGTTTTTTCCATTTTTATCATATTAAGGCTGCAAAATTACTATTTTGTTATAATATTACGAAGACTAAGGCCAAGAATTTCTCTTATAGACCTATATGTTTCTTTAATGAAACAATCTATCTTATCCTCTCCTACGGTCAAAACCTCAGTGATACCTTCTTCCTTTTGTGGAACAAGCGAAAGTGTGTCTATAGGTTGCATAGCAAACCAAAATGTCTGCTTGAGCACCCATTGACCCTTCAATTGGTAACAATGCCATGTAGTTGGCAAAGGACTAATATCGCCTTTACAACTTATGCCTGTTTCTTCTTCCACTTCACGCAAAGCGGCTTCTGAAGGCGATTCACCTTTTTCAATATGTCCCTTAGGCAGGTCAGGAATGCCATTACGAAGTATGGCAACAAAGGTGCCATCACGGCAAACGACCCCACCCGCTGCTGGGGCAAAAGAAAATACGGATTTCAAAGAGTCAAACAAAGCATACTCATCATCAATCTCTTCAGATACAACATCCAAACCATTGTTATTCAGCCATCCGAGAATTATTTCCGTAAACTTTTCAGACAAATTCAGCTTGTCAGTCAGGCCTTCTGCGATCGAAAAAAGAATTTTTTCGTTTATATTTGGTAAAATTAATGCTTTACTTTCATAGAAAATCTTGTACATTTGTAGAGTTTTTGAAATCAACCACAAAAATAATATTTTCATGGAAAATAACAATCCTGCTGCTATTCTTGCGCAGCAATTATTAAAAGTAAAAGCTGTACGACTCAACCCAAAAGAGCCTTTCACATGGGCTTCAGGCCTGAAAAGTCCAATCTATTGCGACAATAGGATAACCCTTTCACACACCGAAGTCAGAACATTCATCCGTGATGAATTTGTAAAGAGTGTAAACCAATATTACGGCAATCCCGATGTTATTGCTGGTGTAGCAACTGGAGGCATAGCCCAAGGCGCACTGGTGGCACAGGTGTTGAATCTGCCTTTTGTATATGTTCGTTCGGAAAAGAAAAACCACGGCATGAACAACCAAATTGAAGGAGAAATAAAGCCTGGGCAAAAAGTTGTTGTAATAGAAGACCTTGTCTCCACCGGCAAATCAAGTTTGGCAGCCGTTGATGCCTTGCGTGAAGCAGACGTGGAAGTCGTAGGTATGCTTGCCATATTCACATACCAAATGCAAGTGTCTGCCTACAACTTCGCCTCAAAGCAATGCGAACTTCACACTTTAACAAACTATTCGACATTGATTGAAGAGGCAATAAAAGAAAACTATATCTCCCAAAACGACCTCGAATCTCTGATGGAGTGGCGCAAAGACCAACAATCTTGGAGCGACAAATTCAACGTTTAAACACAAAAAAGGAGTGTTTTTTCAACACTCCTTTTTGACTTTTCATAAAGTCAAAACTACATGACAAATTTTATCTCCTTAACGTCAAAAACATAATCTTTTGAATTATGGTCACGCAGCAACAGACGACCATAATTGTCCAACCCTTCCATAAACATTTCCTTTTCATCCTCTCCTATCAAATATTTACCCCACTGCTGATAGCGAAAAAGTTTAGATACATAATAACCGTTTATTTGATGATAAAGTCCAGATTGTAGGGATTCTATTGTTATAAGAATTTTGTCAACTAAGTTGTGGAGCAGTTGTTCCAAATCAAAACAGGAACCTGAAATCATTTTCATTGAGATAGGATGAGTGGGCCAATCATGAAACAGCGTTTGGTTCACATTAATGCCAATTCCTATTATTGAAAGGGCCATACAATTGTTTTTCAACAAATTGCTTATAAGCACTCCTGACAATTTGCAATTATCGAAAAGAATATCATTAGGCCATTTAATATAAAGCTTATTTTCATCAATATAATTAGATAAGCACTGGTGCAAAGCAACAGCAACAGCTTTGGACATTGTAAATTGTTCTGAAATTTTTAGGAAAGAGGAGTCAAGAGCGATAGAAAAAGTAAGATTTTTAAGAGGTTCGCTTTCCCATATATTGGAAGCCAAGCCTTTGCCATGTGTTTGGCAATCGGTGTAAGCCACATGATTTTCAACATTTTGTGATTGAGCCAAATCAAGCAGAAAGGAGTTTGTAGAAGCAGTTGAAGTAAGATGTATGAAAATAGGATTCATTATAAATTTATTTATAAGCAGGATTCAAGTCACAAATGCAACTTTGTTAATGTTTAGTTTAATATCGGGTGCAAATTTAGTGATAAAATATTCAATTGGGGTTAAAAACGCCAATCTTTTTCTCGGTCTGTTGTTTAATTTATTCTGTATCAATAG
>JAZLGA010000080.1:0-2635 GCA_045616045.1 Bacteroidales bacterium
AACAAGACAAAAACATCTAACGATGGACAAACGACAGAGATAGTGCTGAGTGCAGAAGAAAGCTCACTTGTTGACAACAACAACTGCTTTGCTTTCAACCTAATGAAAAAAATATCAGACAAGAAAAGCATAATCGTGTCACCAATAGGCATAACATACGCCCTTGGTATGCTCAGCAATGGTGCCGTTGGCGAGACAAGCAAACAGATAAACAGTGTATTAGGCTTCAACACTACAGATGAGACAAACGCTTTCTGCAAAAAAATGATGACTGAAGCGCCTAAGCTCGACGACAAGACAAAGATACTGACAAGCAGCACCATCTTTGTCAACAAGAAATACGAGATAAAGAAAGACTTTGTGAAAAAAGCTAAAGATTATTACGGTGCCAGCCCCGAAAGCCGCAACTTTGCCGATGGCAAGACTCTTAAAGTCATCAACAAATGGGCACGCGACCACACTGAAAACATGATTGAAGAAGTCCTAGACGAACAGTCGTTCAACCCGAGTAATGTCAGTTATTTGCTTAATGCAATATACTTCAAGGGAAGTTGGACAGCAAAGTTCGACAAGGAACTCACCAGCGAGAAAGACTTCAACGGTAAAGGGAAGGTAATGATGATGCGTCAGAAGAACCAATTCATGTATGCCGACAATGCCATTTACCAATCCCTTGAAATGCCCTATGGCAATGGTTCCTACCGAATCACAGTCCTGTTACCGCACAAAGACAAGACCATAAACGACATTCTTGACACACTCAACGGCAAACAATGGAAAGAGAATATTAGTATGATGTCGAAATGCAATGTAATTGTGGAAATGCCGCGTTTTGAGACCAATACCGACATTGACCTCAAAGAAGTCATGTCAAATTTAGGTATGCCTTTGGCATTCACTTCTGGAGCCAATTTCGACAATTTTTGCAAAAGTCCCACCTACATCGACTTGATGAAACAGGTTGCCAAGATAAAACTTGACGAAGAAGGCACAGAAGCCGCTGCAGTAACCGTAATAGGAATGAGGAAAAATGCGATGGCTAGACCTGAGAAGCCCGTGGAATTCATCGCCAACCGTCCTTTTGTTTATGTAATCAGCGAAAGGACGACTGAAGCCATTTTCTTTATTGGGCAATTTACAGGGAAATAGGAATAGACATTATTTAGCATGACTTGTCCTGAAATAGGTTTACAGGACAAGTCATGAAGTCAAAAGAAAACACAAGACTTCCAAAAGCCACGTCTGAGAAAGGGAACCAATATTTTTTTTGTATTTTCCTGATTCATTGCGATTCAGTTTCACTGATTAAACTGATTTTGTACTTTTGCTGATTCTCTGTGTGTAACGGTAACACGCTTTACTCATATCTTTATGACACAACCTTTTTCAGGTTAATACAATTCACACTTCCGAAAGTGATTGCCATCGTCATTATTTTTCGCTTTAATTAGATTATAATGATTCTATATAAATAATTATATTAATTTTGCGCCAATAAAAATTATCGGTTTTCTATGAAACGAGCGATAACACTTTTTTTTACATTATTTGCCGTCACCATGCTCTCGGCACAAATCACCACGTCAAGCATAAGCGGCAGGGTTACCGACACCAAGAGGTCAGCATTGCCAGGAGCCACGGTAATGGCCGTTCACACCCCATCTGGTTCGCATTACAGCACCATCGTTGATGCCAATGGGATATACCGTCTCCAAAACATACGCTCAGGAGGTCCTTATACCATCGAGTTCCGCAACATAGGATACAAGACCATAGTCCACAACAATGTCAACGTAAATTTGGGAGAGAGTTGTCTGATCAATGTCAGCATGAGCGAGGATGTGGTTAGTCTTTCGGAGGTTGTCATCATGGCCGAGACACCCCACAATGCCAACACCGACATCACCACCAAGGTATCGTCGAAAGACATAGCCATATTACCGACAGTGAGCCGCAACATGAACGACATACTATCGCTCACACCCCAGGCATCGTCCACCTCACTCGGTCTGGCCATAGGCGGCGGCAATTACCGCCAGTCGTATGTCACCGTTGACGGTGCTTCGTTCCACAATGCCTACGGCATAGGCACCAACCTGCCTGCCGGCGGCACTCCCATATCGCTTGACGCACTCGAGGCCGTCACTGTCAGCGTGGCTCCTTACGACGTGCGACAGAGCGGGTTCACTGGTGGTATCATCAACGCCGTGACAAAGAGCGGCAGCAACGACTTGCATTTCAACATATACGACTATTTCACCAGCGACGGGCTTATAGGCACCAGATACGGAAGAAAGAACGAGTTTGGCAACTACCCGGCAAACCTCAACATATCAAGGTCCCTTGAAAACACAATTGGTTTCAGCATAGGAGGCCCAATAGTGAAAAGCAAGCTATTCTATTTCGTCAACTTCGAGTACCAAAGCGACATTGACCGTGGCCACGACAGGCTTGCACGTGAAAGCGAAAACGACACTTACGGCAGTGGCACGCAGTACAACCGTCCCACCGTTGCCATGATGGACGAGATAAGCGGATACCTTCAAGACAAATACGGCTACGACCCTGGCTCATACCAAGGTCTCTCGTTCAACGCACCCGATTTCAGGGTTCTTGCCCGCCTCGACTGGAACAT
>JAZLGA010000081.1:0-5767 GCA_045616045.1 Bacteroidales bacterium
AGTGCTGATTTAACGCCAAAGACGGCATCGATGGCGATGAGGCATCCTTTCCAAAGTGTGTCGCCCGCCGTACGTATGTATTTTGCATCGGCGTAGCACATGGTGGTAGTGTCAAGCTCGGCCTTTTTGATGGTTTCACGAGCGTTGGCCACGTAGCGGCGTGCTTCTTCTATGGGGTTTTTCTTTTCCATTGTTCTATCGGTTTGCAAAGTTAAACATTTTTTTCGTTTCGTGTGACCGACGACATGAAAATGTCGTCAGCGTGTTTGCGCAAGGTTCTCATTGTGCGCCTCCTTCCCCGGCTTGGGTGCCGAACACTGTGCGCCCGAACATATCGAGGGCTATGCGGTTGATGGTTTGGCGGTATTTGGCGATGGGTGTTGTCAGGCCTCGGCACCAGTAGCTCCAGGTGGCGCGGCTAACGTTGCACTCGTTGACACACCTGCGCGCGAAGACGCGGTACTCGTCGATTGTCAGTGTTGCGATGAACTGTTCCATGATGATGTGATTTTGTTTGGGTTTCGATTTTTTTTGTACTTTTGTTAAGAATTGAATATTGCAAAGTTATATAAAATATCATTTATGATATATATATATATCGAATTTATAATAATTCTAAATTATAAATCAATGGAATACAATGACTTGATGATTTTGGCAAAGCAAAAAAAAATTTTACAGAAAGATTTGTGCAAAAAAATGGATCTAAGTCCAGCAGGGTTCAAAAGAAGCTATGAAAATGGCGTATTCCCGATTAATAAGGTGCTACCATTGTGTCAGATATTGTGCATAAGTCCCAACGAGCTGCTCGGTTGGGATGAAGAGCATGGCGGCAACTACGCCACTCACATAGGCGGCTCCAACATTCAGAACAGCAACGAGGCGACAAAGGCCTTGAGCGACCAGTTGAGGGAGAAGGACAGGCAGATTGCAAGGCTGCTGGCAATAATAGAAAAAGGAGGGAATAAATGAGAGCAAGAGGTCAGGTTTCTTGTAAGAAGGACTTTTTCGTGCTTGCTGAATTTCTTGCCTGTTTTCCACTGTGTCTCCTTTATGTAGTCGGCAAGATACGAGAGGCTCATTATCACGGCATAAAGTTCAGCGGCATACGTCTCGGCACGGAAGAAATTCACTTTTTCAACAATAAAGTCCTTGATTTGCTCCAAATCGGCAACGACAGACTTATTGATTTGAACCATGTAAACTTTCATAGTGTTTTCTTATGCGACCGTTAAGCAGATCCACAAACTCCTCGAGAGATATGCAGCCTTTAAGCGTTGGCGGGCATGCGCATTTGCGCGGCACGTTTGGAGTGGTTGCCTTTAACGAACTGTGGTCCTTGCCTGTCGTATAGCGTTTTTCATCGTCACCATTTTTATGACTGCAAAGATTATCACATTCACCCGAAAAACGAAACAAAAACACGAAAAAAAAAGTTTTTTTATGCCAAAAAAACAGCACAAAATCAGCACAAAGAACACTGAAAAACGACAAAATATGAATTATAAACTACCCAATATCAACGACTTGCAAAACAAAACCGCGTTGACAAAAATCTTGGGTTCGAATCCCAACCGGATCACTTATATCAACTCTCCCTTCTGGTTGTCATGCTGTGGGGAGATTTTTTTGCAGTCACAATCTATTTCTCCGTCAAGTTTCTAATTGCTTCCCGCGACAACTCAACTTTTCTTTTTTTTATGAACCTTGCCTCGACACACCAGCCCTCTTTACCTTATTTGCTCAAAAATAGCGTAGTGTTGTGGTTCGATTTCACCGACATCCACTTTATTGACAATAGAATATGGTGTGCCGTGGGAACATTGTGCAACAAACCTTTCCATTGATTCACTATCGCCTTCGGCGACAACATGAACGCTTCCTGTCTCCATTTCGTTTTCGACAAATCCTTTTATGCTGTTTTCCAGCGCATAGCGGTGCACATACCTACGGAAGCCCACATTAAAAACCTTACCGTATATTCTAATCTCTACAGCCTTAACCATCACAAAGCGAATTTGACCCCCTTTACCTCTGCCACTTTGGCATAAAGACTTTCGAGTTGCTGCTTGCTGTCCACTATGACATGGTAAGCATAGCTAAGATAACGCCCTTTGGAACTTGCAAGTGTGTTAATAAAACTATTTTCAACACCACATCGCGCCAAAGCCAACTCTATTGATTTTTTTGATTCGGCTATAGGGATTGATGCCTCAACAATAAGTTTAAGATTGAACGATTGAGGGAAAATGATTTCAGGCTTTTCCATAAGTGACTTGCAATTTTCCGCAAAGATAATTTTTTATTTGCAGTCTCCGACAATTTTTATAAATTTGCATATTTGACAAATAAAAAAACAAATGGAAACGACTGTTTATAAAATAAAAAAATGGATTAGGGAGCTTGTCAATATCGACAGCCATATAGACACTGTTGACGCTACTGAAAAAATAAAAAACAACATCTGGTTCAGAGGTCCGAACGTATGGATTTTGGCATTCTCAATAGTTATTGCTTCGGTCGGCCTAAACGTAAACTCAACCGCTGTCATAATAGGTGCCATGTTGGTATCACCACTTATGGGGCCTATAGTTGGCATAGGCCTGGCATTGGGAATCAACGACACACAATTGCTGAAGAATGCCGCAAAGAACTTGCTCATCATGATGATAGTCAGCTTGGCAGCGTCATTCTTGTTTTTCCTTATAAGTCCATTGAACCTGGTAAACCCAACCGAATTGGAAGCAAGGACAAGTCCTACCATATATGACGTGCTTATTGCGCTTTTTGGAGGTTTAGCAGGAATATTGGAAAGCTGCCGAAAAGAGAAAGGAACTGTTTTGTCGGGTGTAGCCATTGCCACCGCTCTTATGCCCCCTTTGTGTACAGCTGGCTTTGGACTTGCAAATGCCAATTGGCACTTTTTTGGTGGTGCCATGTTCCTATTCCTCATCAACACCATTTTCATAACATTGGCTACATATTTCATGGTAAAATATCTTCATTTCCAAAATGTCACTTATTTAGACCCTAAAATAGCCAAAAGGAAAAGGACAATCATAACCATTATAATAGCTGCCGTAATAGTGCCAAGTGTATGGAGTGCCGTTTCGCTCATCCAATACAACAACTTTAAAATTAAAGTTCATGACTTCATGGAAAAAAACAAATTCATTGGCGGCAGCTATGTTTACGACTATAACATATACACAGACAAAGGACGAAAAGTGGAAATAATGCTTGGCGATAGTTTGACCAATGAGCAAAAAAAAGAAATAACGAAATTGGCCATAGACAATGGTCTTAAACCAGAAGAAATAGTCATAACATCTTGTGAAATAGGCTTCAACCACGACAAAGAGTCTGAGCGAATCATTCAAGGAATATACGAAATGACAGATGCTGAGATAAGGCGAAAAAACATAGAGATAGAAGAACTAAAGGAAACAATATTCAACATGAAATCGTCAGGAATCCCATACGAACAACTTGCCAAAGAACTCCGTTACCATTGCCCGGACTTGCACAACATATCAATCGCCAAAGGAGCATGCGTTGGCGACAGCATAACTACCGACAACCAAATATTAGTCCTGTTGGAGTCTGATGAACTGACAGAAGACCAAACAAATAGAATTGCAGAATGGTTTAGGGTAAGGCTTAACAACGGGAATGTCATTGTTATAAACAAAAATCAGTCGGCAGAGTCAGTCTCTGGCATATAACTGGCACATAAACTTATACGACTGAAAAGTATTGTCATTTCACCACCAACTTAACTGTTTGTTGATGATTGTTAGTATATGCTGTCAGAAAATACACACCAGCACGAAGCGAGTTTAGTTTTCTTTCCAAGCCATTCCTATTCAAGCCGTTAAACTCATACACGAGCAGCCTCTGCCCCATAATATTATTAACTACTATATCTACACTCAAGGCGTCATTAAGGCAAACATGGACATCACCTGATGATGGATTGGGGAAAACCAAGATGAGGCTGTCGGTTTCAATATCTTTTTTTTCGGGCAACATTTTCATTGCAGCATCAAAATCTGGCACGCCATATCCATAGCGATTGTCAGGCGACTCTGCCCTATCAGCAGTTTTGCGCAAGGCACCAACAATCTCACTCGGCGTTGCACACGGCCTTGACTGCCACAAACACGACGACATTCCCGCTATTATTGGGCAAGAAAAAGACGTACCATTCCCGTAATAGAATGTCCCGTTATATGCCACAATCATATCGCCAAGTCCCATTGCCACAACATCAGGTTTGATGCGCTGGTCATACGTTGGGCCTACAGAACTGAATGGAGCCAAAACACCAGACGCATTGACAGCGCCAACCGTCAACACCGGCTCTACGTCAGCAGGAACGCCAATATACGGGAAGTCATTTTGTCCGGAATTACCAGCTGAATTAACACAAAGCATTCCCCTACTGCATGCTATGGCGGCGCCTCGCGACACAGGCGTTGTATTACCGTCAAGTTCATTATATGTATGAGAAAGTTCAACCATGTCGAAATCAACATACCCAAGCGAAGTTGAACACACATCAACACCAAGACTATCAGCAAGTTCGGCAGCTGACACCCAGTTGTATTCTTCAATGATGTTTTCGGAATATACGTCCTCCGAAACCATCAAGAAAAAAGATGCTTGAGGAGCAGTGCCCACATATTCATTTGGCAAATAGCCAGCTATGAGCCCCAAACACGATGTCCCATGCTGTGAGCCTTTGAAAACAGTCTCTTCTTTATCCACAAAGTTGCGAGTTCCAACAAGACGGCCCTCATCTCGCAAAACTTTAAAGAGGCTTATGGTATCAGCACCAGCAAAGCCTCCATCAATAACGGCTATCAACATTCCCTTCCCCATGAATCCGGCGTCATGAAGTGGTTTGCCATTTATTGTGTTTATATGCTCAAAAGCATTACCATAAAACGAAGGAACCAAATTATACACTTCCTCTGAAATCGTTTCTTCCTTCGATTTCCTTTGATTGTCGCGACTTGTGCAAGCCCGGACATAACTCACGTAGGGCAAAGTTCTGACAGCTTGTAAAACCTCATCATCATCAACAGCAATCGTGGTGCCATTGAGCCATTTTGACACGTTCAGAATCTTTGCACCTGTCTGCGAAAGCTGCCTAAGATAAACAGGAGTAACCGGCAAGTCATACTCATCTATGGCAATGCGCTGGTTTGCACGACGCCACAAAGCCCGCTGACTCAAAAAGGCTTCAGGATTACCAATGGAATAAGGCGAATTATTCTTGTCAGTAAACTGCACCCAATACTTGTTAGGGGCTATTTGTGCATTTGTCCATAATGCAAATCCAAAGAAAACAAGAATGAAATACAATTTCTTCATTGCACATTAAACAAATAAGGTATCGCTAAATTTCCTCAAAAAAAATCAAAATTCACTTCACTTTTACCAGCTTCAACGTCTGGCTACCCACTTCCGAACTGACATTGATGAAATAAATGCCAGCGCCCAAATCATTCAATTCACTCTCTAACAAACCGTTATTCAATCCATTGAAATGGTTTGCAAAAAGCATGCGGCCCATGTAGTCGCAAACGCAGATTTCGGTCTCGACGTCTTCTTTCCAAGCGACCTTCACAATGCCCGAAGCTGGGTTCGGATAAACGCTGATGATTTCAGAGTCCTCGCTTAGCAATTCATTGACAGGCATCATATTCAAAGCCTTCACGAAATCAGGAATGCCGTAACCATATTTGTTGTCAGGGTTTTC
>JAZLGA010000082.1:0-19927 GCA_045616045.1 Bacteroidales bacterium
GATGTTGTTCATCGCACAGAACTCTTTGGTTGTCCGACGGCTCGTCTTGAACTGGCGGATCAGGAACTCTTTTTCAAGAGGATTAAGATGTTTTGCCATAAAAGTTTCTCCTTTCGGGTGGATTTGAACAAAGGCCGGAACTCGTATTGTGATGAAGTCGCCTCCTCCGGTCGGGGCTACGCCCCTCCCTCCAGAGGCAACTTCATCACAATACAAAGATAAGTCTTTCATTCATTTCCTACCCTTCCCTGTCTACTTTTACGAGAGCAACATTATGTCCCATAATGGTTTGTCCTACATCGATAATGTTATTCGCCTTTGTTGCCTTCTAATAAAAAAAGACCCCACTCTTATCAGAGTGGAGTCTTGAAGTTTTGTGTCATCAATTCTTTTTACCACAATGTAGACCAATCATTAGCAGCATCCTCAACATCTTCAAGATCGTCCATCACGTTATTTGAACTGCCTGATAATTTAGCGGCTGCGCCTGCAAATTTGGTTTGGATTTTGACAAATCGGTTCATTTGGGCAGTTGACATGTCGTCTTCTGCATCATCTAGTCTTTCGCTCAAGCTTTCCACCTTTTCCATCATCTCCATGCACTCTGTCAATGCAGAAGCATTTCCGTTATTGGCCTTGCTCATAAGACTGACATAACTGTTGACAAATTTTTCATACTCGTCAAGCAATTGGTCCCAGTCCGTTGAACCTGAAGTTGAAGAATATTCGGTATCGCTTTCATCATCATTATCTGAATAGGAATTTTCATTTTCGGGATCTTCTTCAATAATAGATGACAGTCGAATTTTTGCTGGTTTATCATCTCGGAGATTTTCGTGATTTTCTATCGATATTACAACAATCTGACCAGGAGTTGCTTGGCGTAACAAATCATAATCATCAAATGACCATGCATCAGGTTTTCTTGAAGAGATGACAGCGCCCTTTTTATCAAGAACCTCAACAGCTATGTAAGCTTTCAGATTTTCTGGCAGAGGTTCAATGCATCTCAGTTCTACATTTACCTCTTGAATTTAGGACCTTTATCTAACAAGACATCGCTGATTTGGTCTTTCAAATCTTCTCGGTTAATTGAAACTCAACCTGAAACAGTTACCATATCTATGGCAACTCTTGAACCCTAACGGACATTGTGTAGGACTTTGTCCATTGCTTTAGAAAGACTTTCGATACTTTGCGTTTCTGGGCTACCACCAAAATCTACCACTTTACCATTAACTGGGCCATAAAACCAATCTCTATACTCTCCTGTTTGTGGGGTGACTTGCATATCTCTAATATCTATAACCTTATTTGGGAATTCTTGTTTTGCCTTTTCCAATAGTTCTATGTACCATTCAGATTTTCTACCATCATTTGAATCCATAGTTGCTCTTCTTGCTAGATAAACGGTACCTATTATCTTCTCACCTGTTTTAGGTGTTCAAATAATCCTGTCCATACCCCAAGCTATACATTCCAGCCAACAAGGCTGCCATGAAGAATTTTGTTACTACGAGGACACTTCATTTTGTTAATCGCCAAATTTCCAAGCAGAAGAATTCAGTTTTAATGCTTCAAATTATGTCGTTTCATTTCACGCAATCCTAGGCTTTTATTGCATATCCGTTTCGTTTAATTAGTTACTATTTGTATTTGTCGGGGCACATATACACATATTTTTATTAACATGGATTTTTTTGCTATTTTTATTTTTTACTCAACGCACAAAATTATTCAGCCGCGAAGAGGCAAAAACACTCGTTCATGGCTGAATAATTTCACATAAAAAAGTAGGGGTATTTTTCGCAACACCCCTACTAATCAATCACTTGAGCAACCTAAGCAAAGATTACTCTGCGCTTATTTTGCAGACAAGGTTTCTGTCGCCGAAGGCATCGTCGATGCGGGTGACGTATGGGAAATATTTGTCCTGGACATCGCTCTTCATAGGGAAGCCAGCATCCTCGCGGCTGAATGCGAAGTTCCACTCGTTGGCCATGAGCATCTCGGCAGTGTAAGGAGCATGGCTGATGATGTTGTCGCCTTGCGGTGCCTTGCCATCTTCGATGTCTTTTATCTCTTGGCGTATCTTAATCATTGCGTCAACGAAACGGTCAAGCTCGGCAAGAGGCTCGCTCTCGGTGGGTTCCACCATCAAAGTCTCGTGGACGGGGAATGCCACTGTCGGAGCATGGAAACCGAAGTCCATCAAGCGTTTTGCGATGTCGATGGCAGCGACACCAGTTGTCTTGTTGATGGCATTGATGTCGAGAATCATCTCGTGTGCCACATGGCCTTTGTTGCCTGTATAAAGAATTGGATAGTAGTCTTTCAGACGTTCTTTCAGATAGTTGGCATTGAGTATGGCGCGCATAGTGGCTTTCTTCAATCCTTCACCGCCCAACATCTTGATATAGCAATAAGTGATGGTGAGTATCTGTGCGCTTCCGAAAGGAGCTGCCGACACTGCGCCTTCTTGTTTCTCGCCACCGGTGTGGAAGAACAGATGCGAAGGCAGATAAGGCTGCAGGTGTTTTGCAACGCCTATAGGACCAACACCAGGGCCACCACCACCATGAGGGATGGCAAAGGTCTTGTGGAGGTTAAGGTGACACACGTCAGCGCCAATGTAGCCTGGGCAAGTCAGTCCAACTTGGGCATTCATGTTGGCACCGTCCATATAAACCTGGCCGCCATTGTCGTGAACAATCTTAACGAGAGTACGGATGCCATCTTCGTATATACCGTGTGTTGAAGGATAAGTCACCATAAATGCGGCGAGGTTGTCCTTGTATTGTTCTGCTTTTGTCTTGGCATCGTCAAGGTTGATGTTACCATTCTCGTCGCAAGCGACGACAACGACCTGCATACCTGCCATTGCTGCCGAAGCTGGGTTAGTGCCGTGTGCCGAAGCAGGTATAAGGCAGATATTACGATAACCTTGGCCATTAGCTTCCTGATAACGGCGTATTGTGAGCAAGCCGGCATATTCACCGCTTGCGCCTGAGTTAGGCATGAAGCTGATGCCACTGAAGCCTGTAATCTTGCAAAGGTCTTCACTTAGTTCGTTGATGAGTTCGTTGTAGCCCTCAACCTGATTGGCTGGCACAAACGGGTGTATGTTGCCAAATTCAGGCCAACTCAAGGCGAACATGGATGTTGCCGGATTGAGTTTCATAGTACATGAGCCAAGAGGTATCATACAACGGTTAAGGCTGAGGTCGCGGTTCTCGAGTTTCTTCATATAACGCATCATGTCGGTCTCGCTGCGATACTTGAAGAACAGCGGGGCTTGCATAAACTTGGAAGAACGGCGCAATTCGGGTTGGATACCGTTGAAGTTCTTGCACGAAGCGTCGCAAATGAGTTCTATGTGCTGTTTGCCAAAGGTCTCGGCCACAACCATGCCAATCTCGTTGAGGTCTTCGCGGCATGTTGTCTCATCGATGCTGATACCAAAATGTTGCTTGTCGATGATGCGGAAGTTCATTCCGTGTTTCTCGGCATTCTCCTTCAGTTTGCATGTGCAAACACCTTCTGGCATCTCGAAAAGAAGCGTATCGAAGAAATACTTGTTGAGTTGCTTAACGCCGTATTTTGACAACTCTGATGCAAGTTTTCCGGCGAGGCAGTTGATATGGTGTGCTATCTCTACCAATCCATCAGGACCATGATAAATTGCGTAGAAGCCCGACATTATGGCCAACAAAGCCTGAGCTGTGCATATATTTGATGTGGCTTTCTCGCGTTTGATATGCTGTTCGCGAGTCTGAAGGGCAAGACGATAAGCAGGATTGCCAAGAGCATCTTTTGAAATGCCTATGATACGACCTGGCATCTCACGTTTGTAGTTCTCTGTTGTGGCGAAATAGCCAGCGTGAGGCCCGCCAAAGCCCATCGGCAGACCGAAGCGTTGGTTGGAGCCAAGAACCACATCGGCACCCCATTCACCAGGAGGTGTGATGAGAGTGAGGCTAAGCAAGTCGGCAGCAACGGCAACCTGAATACCTTTCTCTTTCCATTCGGCAACTTTTGCACGGTTATCAATGATATTACCAAATTGGTTAGGACATTGTATGATTATTCCAAAGAAATCGCCATTTGCAGCAAAATCATCGGCACTGCCAACCACGACCTCAATGCCGAGGAAGTGTGCACGTGTCTTGATGACTTCAATAGTTTGCGGGAAGACATCGTCTGCAACATAGAATTTCTTCACGTCGGCCTTGACTTGTACACGACTTCGGCTGTGCCAGAACATCAACATGGCCTCGGCTGCGGCTGTTCCTTCGTCGAGCAACGAAGCATTGGCGAGAGGCATGGCTGTAAGGTCGCTTATCACAGTCTGGAAGTTAAGAAGAGCTTCAAGACGTCCTTGCGAAATCTCAGCCTGATATGGAGTATAAGAAGTGTACCATCCCGGATTTTCAAGGATGTTGCGTGTGATGACACCTGGAGTAATGGTGTTGTAGTAGCCTAATCCTATATAGGTTCTGAATTGGCTGTTCTTGGCACCAAGTGCCTTGAGCTTGGCAATACACTCATACTCGTTAAGGCCAGTGCCCAGTTCCAACTGTTTTGGCAGGCGTATCTCATCAGAGATAATCTCACCAACCAACTTTTCTTCGCTCTCTACGCCTATCTCTTTCAGCATTTTCTCAGCATCTGCATCGGTAGGCCCGTTGTGACGTTTAATGAAATTATTGTTAATCATCGTATTAAATTAAAATTTTACTTTATCTCCTATTTTCAATAATTTGGCAAATGTAATAAATTTATATGAGTGTAATGAAGAATTTTGTTTTTTTTGCCACATATTTTAATGCAACATATTATTCAAATCATATTTTTACTTGTAAAAACAGAAATAAAAAATATTTTTAGCTATTTGACTCGTTTTTTACACCTTTGCGACAAAAAAATGATAAAATTTATGCAACTTATTGGCAGAGAATACGAAACAAAAGAAATGAGTAGAATTGAGCTATCAAATCAGCCTGAGTTTGTTGCGATATATGGAAGACGTCGCATGGGTAAGACTTTCTTGATTAGGAATTTCTTTAAGGACAAGTTCTGCTTTTAAACTACAGGACTTGCAAAAGGCAACAGGCAGGCTCAATTGGAGAATTTCTACAAAAGCTTGACAGAATACGGACACAAAGCCGACCCGCCAAAGCCCAATAACTGGTTTGAGCCATTCGACATACTTATAACCATCATAAAGCGCTCCCGTCAAAAAACGCAAAGTTGTATTCATGGACGAGATGCCGTGTATGGACACGCAGAAATCAGAGTTCAAGCAGGCGTTGAGGAAACTTGCCTGTAATATGCTACGAGTCGCCCGAAGAAGACTTCGTCCGTATCTCCTTCAACGAATATCACAACATGAGGAGTCAATACTTTTGTTCCTTTTACTTTCTTCATGTCAGTGATGTATTAGTCAAAGAGTTCTGTGATTTCTTCTGATTCTGGCTTTAAGTTCAGCATCAGTTCAAACATGTATTCGCCCAAGGTCATCTCCATAGCAAATGCACGCTTGACAACAGTCTTAACCTTTGTCTGTTTCAGTTTATGGAAACTTGCGACCCCTTCTTCCGTAGGCAAACCAAACGTTAATTGGCGCGATTTGAGATAACGGACGAGGTAAGGAGAATGGCTTGTAGTCAGCACCTTTATACCCTCGGCAAATGACTGTACCATGAGAATCATATTCTCCAGCAACTTCGGATGAACAGAATTCTCCAGTTCATCAATGCAAATCAATGAGGAATTAGTCATTTCGGCCTTGATAATTTCGGCGATAATCATAATAATTCTACGGCTACCACTCGACAGACGTGAGATACTGATGTCCTGGTTATTGGACTTTTCATTGATACGCATATCATAGATGGCATCCTCAATGCGATAAGGGACATTGCCAGTTGTGAGGCCCATCTGCGAACATGTAGGTGTGATTGCCTTGATATTCGGCACTATATGTGTAACAGCATCCTCAAAGAGAGAATATCTTATTGGTTCCTGTTCCTTCAGATTGAAGATAAACTGACACAATGCCTGTTTGTCGAAACCAGAAGTTCCAACCATATTCAGTCCGAGGTTCTTCAGCATAGAAACAACTTCTTTGTAGAACACATTGTCATTCCCATGCAGAATGTCTATGACCAACTGAATGGCAGATGCCTTTGCCTCCTTGTTGCAACGTCCTGTAGCACCCGACATAAAAAGACCTCCTTTGTCCTTGCTTCGCTTAATAAGCGTATGAGGACGACGATATTCTTTTGATATTTCAGTCAGAGACTCATCTGTGATGCAACATCCCGGTTCTCCATTGTTCTTTGCCCATTCGAATGAAAAAGTATATGAATATGCAACTTCATCTGCATCCACTCCACTTGTTAGTTCTATTCCGAAGCGGAAGGGAGCACCACTTGTAGCATTGTTGATAGGTATGAATGAGGAATCACTCATCATTGTCTGTCGTTCATCCGCTGTTGCAGCGATAAAACGGAAAGCAAAGCGAATACCTTCAAGTACGTTACTCTTGCCATAGTTGTTAGGAGCAACCAAGGCATTAAAATCAGTCAGGTTTATATCAAACTGCTTAATATTGCAGAAACCGGAAATTGATATATTGCGTATCTCCATGAAAAGAAAAATTGCGTGGACAAATAGAAAACGGTGCAAATTTACACTTTTTTCTTTGTCCACGCAACTCTATTACACACTTTAACGTGTTTTTATTGCATTTTTAAACTAAACAGGCAGTGAAATTACATTTAACACCTAAATTACGCAGAATAAAAATTTGCTAATTCGAGAAGGAGTGTTTACATTCAATGCGCACGTTCTGGGTCGTTGAACAGTCGTGATGTGGTTTGCAGAGGGGCTTTTTTTGAGGTTGCAGTGCACAACTTCCCCCACCCGGCGTGACCGGGGAATGGTTTGAGCCAAGAAGACGGGCCGTCAGAGTTTCAATTTGTCATACGGCCTGTCGGAATAGATTTGCGGCAGCCCGTTGAGTCTGTCGTTGACGTTGAATTGGTATGCCTTCCCCGATTCGACATTCACCGTGCGGTTTGCTACGGACAGGCTTTGGAAGGTTCTGAGGATTATGTCCGCGCTGGCGAAGAGGTAGTCGTGGTTCCTTTGGTGTTTCTCCGTGCGGAACAAGTTGCAGTCCTCGATGCACTCCCTGCCGCAGAGGCATGTCGACATGAGGTTTTCCACAATGTGGGAGTAGGCGTACTTCGTGTTTATCCCCTTGTTTCCCAGCGTGTTGTCTATGAGGTTGGAAAGTCCCGCCTTGCGGAATGCGTCTATTGTTGAAAAAATACCGCCGAAAGTTCCTATTTTTCCGAAATTAAGTTGTATTTTTTGCTGCCATATCACCCGTTTTCAGGTTTCGCAGCACAAAAACAGGTGAAATTATTGAGAAATGCAAGTCGTTGCTAAGTTATTTATTAACAATGGCTTGTCATTTCTCAACAACTAAAAATCAAGAATAATCTGCGGAATTAAGGTTTACATTTAACCTATTTTCTACCACAAACATCACTCGAACCTTATCGACTTCACAGGATTCACACGGCTTATCACCATAGTGGGAATGAAGAGTGTGAGTGCGATGAATACGAACGTGACCACATTGAGCATGGCGACGAACAAGGGGTTAAGTTCTATCGGCACAGCCGAAAGATAATAAGTCTCGGCCGGCAGGGTGACAAAGCCAGTGACGCTTTGTACATAACAGAACAAAAGCCCAACAACGTTACCTATCACCATACCTTCTATCACAAGCAGGATGGAACGTCGCAGAAAGATGCTGCGAACCAGACGGTTGTCTGCGCCCATGGCTTTCAGCAGTCCAATGGTGGAAGTGCGTTCCAGAATCAGAATGAGAATCATGCTTATGGCGGTGATGCCCGACACAAGGAGCATAAGCACGATAATAAGCACCACATTGGTGTCTAAAAGAGCCAGCCAGTCAAAGATTTGCGGGTTCGACTCCATAACGGTTGTCGATGTCAAAGTGACAGGCAGATTATAATATATCACTGCATTAACCTGCTGTATGTCAGCATCTTTACCAATCAAAACTTCAACTTTGCCACAGTCGTTGTCACCCCACGAGTTGAGTTTGCGAATCTGGGCAATGTCGCCAATCACAAAACGTTCGTCATACTCATACAATCCAGTTTGGTATATGCCCGAAACACGGAACTTGCGTCCCCTGGTCTGCATGTCGTTACCAACAAACCACATGCGCATATCGTCGCCAACAGCGAGTTTTAGCTTGCCGGCAAGCACTTTTGAGACAAGCACCTCCGTCGAGCGGGCCGTATCGGTGATGATTGGCAAGCGACCTTCAACGATGCAATTGCTGAAATATGTCCAGTTGTAATCCGTCCCCACTCCCTTAAGCATGACGCCTTGTATCTCCTCATCGGTCTTGATGATACCAGCCTTGTTTGCGACAGCCTGATAATGAACGACCTCGTTCACATTTTCAAGACATTGTACGAGTGCCGAGTCTGGGCTGAAAGGAGTCTCCTCGACCGACTGGTTCAAATCGAGTTTGGCAATTTGTATTGGAGCGGCAAAACCTTTCACCTTGTTGCTGATCCCGTTTTTGAACCCTATCACCACTGCCACAGCCACTATCATAACCACCATGGCTATGGCAATGCTGGCTACAGTAAGCCTTACAGATGTTGACGAGACATTGCTTCGCGAAAAGGAAAAAAGCCTGTCTGATATGAAATTAGATACTTTCATACAAAAAAATCACCCAAAATTGGCATTATCTCACTTATATTTTATTTCTTTGCAAAGATAAAAATTAAAAAGATGAGAACACTGAAACTGACATCTGTTTTTTTTCTTACCATGCTATTCTGCTGTAGCAATGCGCAAAATGCCAGCCACAACAGCGATGTCCATGAAAACGCATCCAAGACAACAGCCGGCGGAACTGCCGCCAAACCAATAACTTTCGTTCCGAAAGAAGACTATGTTTCGGGAGCAATGCAAACCGAACTCTACCTTCCATTGATCGAAGGCAAAAGTGTTGGTGTCGTCACCAACCAAACTGGCATAATCGGCAACACCCACCTTGTTGACAGTCTTATTTCACTTGGCGTCAATGTAAAACGGATATTCACGCCCGAACATGGTTTCCGCGGGAATGCCGATGCCGGTGCCAGCATATCAAGCGGTCGCGACTCCAAAACAGGCATAGAAATTGCCTCACTTTATGGCAAGACAAAAAAGCCAACTCCTCAAATGCTCAATGGCATCGACATAATACTTTTCGACTTACAAGACGTTGGAGTGCGTTTTTACACCTATATCTCGACACTTGCATACGTCATGGAAGCTGCTGCCGAGAACGACATTCCTGTTGTTGTTTTTGACCGACCGAATCCAAACGGGTTCTATGTTGACGGGCCTGTGCTGAAGAAAGAAAACACCTCATTTGTGGGGATGCACGCTGTTCCAGTGGTCTATGGCATGACGATAGGCGAATACGGCTACATGGTCAACGGCGAGGGCTGGCTCAAGGACGGCACAAAATGCGACCTTACAGTGATACCCATGCCCGAATATCACCGTACCGCAATCTACGAGCTTCCCGTAAAGCCATCGCCCAACCTGCCCGACTGGCAGTCCATCTACCTCTATCCCACCCTTTGCTTCTTCGAGGGAACAGACATTAGCATTGGACGTGGCACCACCAAGCCTTTTCGCATTTATGGCAGTCCGCTCATGAAAGGGACTTTCTCGTTCACGCCAAAATCGAAAGACGGAGCCTCCAAACCCAAACACGAGGACAAGACGTGCAATGGCTATGACTTGACCGAATATGCCGAAAAGCACGCTGACAATCCAAAAGAACTTCATCTTGAGTGGATTACTGATGCCTATTCACAATACGGCAACGACAACTTCTTCACAAACTATTTCCGCCTGTTGGCAGGCAACAACGATTTCAAAGAACAAATAAAACAAGGCATGAACCCGGAATATATAAGAGAATCATGGCAAAAAGATTTGGAACCATTCAAAGAGATCAGGGAAAAATACCTTATCTATGAAAACTTCTAAACTCATTTATGATCAAAAATGCACTTTTGCAATATACAAAAACATAATTAAATCAAATGAAAAAAACAATCTTATTTGCAATAATATCATGTGTGACATTTATGTCAAAAGCACAAACCATCGAAAAGACCTACCGTTTCGACAATTACACTTTTGAAGCTGTTGGCCAGTATGAACACATTAGTTTTGACGGGAGCATGCAATCAGCCTGTTCTGGCCAGCCCGACATGCCATGGCAGAGCATTATGCTCGCTCTACCACCTCATGCCGAAGCAGACGACATTGACGTCGAACTTGGCGGCTTCACCGAATTGGATGGCGTTCACAGTCTATATCCACACCAGCCGGCAAAAGCCTATTCCGACACCACGAGGCACATTTTCGAGATAGATGCCAACTCATACCGCTCGTCAGACACTTATCCCAAAACCAACAAAGGCAAGCTCACGACACAATATCTAAATGGTGTAGGCATAGCAATGTCTTCGTTTTGTCCTGTTGAATACATTCCATCGACAGGCAAAATACGCGTTGCAAAGACAGCTAAAATCACGATAAGATGCAAACAAAACACACGAAGCGACGTCCGCAAGGTTTGGCTGACGCCTTCCAATATCTCCACACTGACACGACTGGTGCAAAATCCAGAAATGACAGCAAGTTATGAGGCCGAAGCTGAGACATTGCCCAACTACGATCTGCTCATAATCACCACTCCATCCTACGACCCCGATTCAATTGGCGATTCTGACATAATAAGTTTTGCACAATACATCAATTTCTACGCCCAACGCGGCATCCGCGCACACTGCACCAACACCTCGTTCATTGACCAAAACACCGAAGGCAACGACTTGCAGGAAAAGATACGCAACCATATAAAAAAGGAGTATGACGAAAACGGCATCTCGATGGTGCTTTTAGGCGGCGACTCCGACCTTGTCCCCTATCGCGGATTCTACTGCAAAGTAGCCAGCGGCGGCAGTTATGTCATAGACACGATGATACCAGCAGACCTTTATTATGCAGGCCTTGACGGCACATGGAACGACAACGGCAACGAACTCTGGGGCGAGGAAGGCGAAGACGACCTCTTTCCTGAAATAGGAATAGGCCGCATGTGCTTCAACGACATCAACGAGTTTGGCAACATAACACACAAGACCTACACTTACCAAGACTTTCCCGTATTGGGCGAATTTCACAATGTGACCTTTGCAGGCGAGCATCTCTATGACAACCCACTGTCAAACGGCAGCGACTATCTCGAACTGCTTATAGGAGAACATTCTGACAATGGATATACCACCATTGGCATCCCCTGGAACTACAATTTCACAAAACTCTACTACGAGACCGGCTCTTGGAATCCCGAAACACTTGCCGAAACCATCAACAACGGTACCCAGTTTGTTTATCACCAAGGACATGCCAATGTCCACTACGTGGCAGGATATACCAACGAATTCATCACTCCCGAACATTTCAACACTGCCGATGGAACAAACCACAACTTCACATTCATGCACACTACCGGTTGCATTTGCGGGGACTTCTCGCGCGACTGCATTCTTGAGCGCATGACACAAATACCCACCTTTGCCGTAGCCACCTTAGGCAACTCGCGTTACGGTTGGTTCAACGAAGGGCAGACAGAAGGTCCAGCATGCCATTTGATGCGCGAAACAGTGGACGCCTATTTCAACGACAGAATACCACAAGTTGGAATGGCCCTGCGCGAATCGAAAATACAAACCGCACCATGGGTCACAGCACCAGGACAATGGGAAGAAGGAGCTCTGAGATGGAACTTCTACTGCCTCAACCTTCTCGGCGACGTTGCCGTTTCACCATGGAACGACGAACCCTTCTCTCCCGACATTTCCGTTAACGAAAAAAACCTTGCCATAGGAAGCGAAACATTGGACATGATGGTCGCAGACAAACAAGGACACGGGCTATACAACTTCACATGCAACATTTTCAGCAACGACACCCTGATTGGACGCAACACTACCGACAAAAACGGCAACACATCAATAAACTTAGTCCGACCACTTGAAACAGAAACCATAAAACTCATAATAACAGGAGAAAACGCATGGTATCAGACCATTGAATACGAGATTAAAGAAGACGGATTGGCATCTGATGAAAACAAATTAAAGATTTATCCCAACCCAGCTAACGAAGTGATACACATAGACACTGACATTGAAAATTGTGTCGTAACAATAACAAACAGTATGGGCCAAACCATTTTTTCCCAAAAAACAAATGGCAAAACAAACGTTAATACAAGCACATTCCCATCTGGCATATATTATATAGGTGTAAACTCATCAGGAAACGCTAATTTTAAAAAATTCATAAAGAAGTGATTTTCAAATATTTACAACCAAAATACTCCTTAAACACAAAAAAGAGCAAAAAAGAATTGAAAATATTTGACGGGATATAGAAAAAATTACTATTTTTGCGGTTCGTAAAAGAAGAGTAAAATAGGTAAAAGATTAATAGTTATGTATTTAACTGCAGAGAAAAAATCAGAGATTTTCAGCCAATACGGCAAAAACGCAACTGACACTGGTTCATCGGAAGGCCAAATAGCTTTGTTCACCTATCGAATCAAGCATTTGACAGAACAGACTAAAGAAAACAAGAAAGACGTAGCTGCAAAACGCGCTTTGGTATGTCTTGTGGGCAAAAGAAGAAAACTTCTTGATTTTCTGAAGAGAACCGACATTAACAGGTATCGTAATATCATCAAAGAGCTGGGCATCAGAAAGTGATTTTGCCCACACAATGCAGAAATTGAAAAGGCAATCATCGAATTGCCTTTTTTTTGCTATGTAATTATTCAAACATCAACTAAAAAAGAAAAAAATGGGTCCAGAAGGATATACACAGATTATAAACATGCCCAATGGTCAGGTTATAAGCATTAACACAGGCCGCTTGGCAAAGCAAGCTGATGGCGCTGCTGTAGTGCGCTGTGGCAACACTGTTCTTTTAGCAACAGTGGTATCGGCAAAAGAAGCAGCACTAGACAGCGATTTCCTGCCATTATCGGTTGACTATAGGGAAAAATTCTACGCCACAGGCAAATTCCCAGGAGGTTTCTTTAAGAGAGAGACAAAGCCTTCGGATTATGAAGTGCTCATTTCAAGGCTCGTTGACCGTGCCTTGCGCCCACTGTTCCCCGACGACTATCATGCAGAGACACAGGTGCAGGTGACTCTTCTGTCGGGTGAAAAGGAAAATTCACCTGACACATTGGCCGCCTTGGCTGCTTCGGCTGCAATAACCGTTTCCGACATACCGTTCCATGGCCCTATTTCAGAAGTGCGTGTAGCCCTAATCGACGGAGAGTACGTCATCAACCCAACCTTCGCACAAATGGAAAATGCAGAGCTTGAACTTATGGTGGCAGCCTCGACGAAAGACATCTGCATGGTTGAAGGCGAATGCAAGGAAGTTACCGAGGCACAAATGCTCGAAGCCCTAAAAGCAGCTCACCAAGCCATAAAGATACAGTGCCAAGCACAGACAGAACTCGCCGAGAAAGTTAACAAACCCAAACGCGAATACTGCCATGAAGTAAATGACGAGAACCTCCGCAACGAGATAAACGAGACATGCTACAAGCCTTGCTACGACTTCGCACTGACAGGCTGCGCCGACAAGCACAAGCGCGAAAACACGTTCAACGCAATACTTGACGAGTATCTCAGCAAATATACCGAGGAAGAGTTGGAAACAATAACACCTATGGCAAAACGCTATTTCCACGATGTGGAGCGCAAAGCCGTTCGTGATGCCATACTCATCGAACGCAAACGTCTTGACGGTCGCCAACTCAACGAAGTTAGACCTATTTGGACGGAAGTTGACCTTCTGCCTTCAGTACACGGCTCGGCCATATTCACACGTGGTGAGACACAAGCCCTTGTAACCGTTACCTTGGGAACCAAACTTGACGAGCAAACCATCGACGGTGCTGTTGTTGAAGGTTCAAACAACTTCATACTGCACTATAACTTTCCCGGTTTTGCAACAGGCGAAGCCAAAGCCCAACGCAGCACAAGCCGTCGCGAGATAGGACACGGCAACCTTGCTGAACGCGCCCTCAAGTCGATGGTGCCTCACGACGACACAATGCCTTATACTGTGCGCGTCGTTTCCGACATTCTCGAATCGAATGGCTCATCATCAATGGCTTCCGTATGCGGTGGATGCCTCGCCTTGTTGGACGCAGGTGTTCCTATGCGCAAACCTGTAGCAGGCGTTGCCATGGGTCTTATCACAGACACTGAAACAGGAAAGTACGCTGTACTCACAGACATTCTTGGAGACGAAGACCACCTCGGTGACATGGATTTCAAGGTGACTGGCACTGCCGATGGCATCACAGCATGCCAAATGGACATCAAGGTTGACGGCCTTTCATACGAAGTGTTGGCCGAAGCAATGGAGCAAGCCCGTCAAGGCCGCATCCACATACTCAACGAGATGGCTAAGACAATAAACGAACCTCGCAGCGACTACAAGGACATCGTGCCTCGCATCGAGAAGATAATCATACCAAAAGACTTTATAGGTGCTGTTATTGGCCCCGGCGGCAAGGTGATACAAGAAATACAGAAAGACACCAACACCGTCATCGTAATAACCGAAGAAGGCGAGACTGGCGTTGTCGAGATATCATCACAAAACAAGGCAGATATAGAAGCAGCCAAGACAAAGATAAAAGCTATTGTTGCTGTGCCTGAAGTTGGTGAAGTATATCATGGCAAAGTAAGATCGATAATGGCATTTGGTGCCTTTGTCGAGATTCTGCCAGGAAAAGACGGTCTGCTTCACATCTCTGAGATAGCTTGGGGACATTTGGAAAGCATGGATGGAGTCTTGAAGGAAGGCGACGAGATAGATGTCAAACTCATCGAAATAGATGAGAAGACAGGCAAACTTCGTCTTTCAAGAAGAGCCCTCCTTCCAAAACCTGAAGGATATGTTGAGAAAAAGCCTTCTGGCCAACGTCACGGAAATGGCGGGCACAGTAACGGAGGCCGCAACAACAGTGGCCATCGTCAAGAAAAAAAACAATAATATAAGAAATCAGGGTTAGGGTAAAAAAAAAGCCCCAACCCAGCTATATAACTATAAAAACAAATTTAATTAAATGAGACAACTAAAGATTACGAAACAGGTGACAAACAGGGAGACCGCCTCTCTGGACAAATACCTGCAAGAAATTGGCAAAGTTGAGCTTATTAGCGCCGAAGAAGAAGTAGAACTCGCCCAACGCATCAAACAAGGCGACAAAGTCGCTTTGGAGAAACTAGCAAAGGCAAATCTCCGCTTTGTAGTTTCGGTATCAAAACAGTATCAGAACCAAGGCCTCAGTCTTCCCGACCTAATCAACGAAGGTAACTTAGGACTGATAAAAGCCGCACAACGCTTTGACGAGACGCGCGGATTCAAATTCATTTCCTATGCTGTGTGGTGGATTCGCCAGTCCATTCTTCAGGCACTGGCCGAACAGTCACGCATAGTGAGGCTACCTCTCAACAAAATCGGTTCCATCAACAAAATCAACAAGGCATACGCCAAACTAGAACAAGAGTATGAGCGCGAACCCAATGCAGAGGAAATAGCCGAACTACTTGACATCACCGAAGCCGAAGTAAAAGAGTCGATGAAGAATGCCGGACGCCACATCTCGATGGATGCACCTCTCGTACAAGACGAGGACAACAACATGTACGACGTTCTAAAAAGCGACGAGGCTCCAACACCAGAAACAGGCCTCCTTTACGAATCGCTACGCAAAGAGATTGACCGTGCCATCTCGACACTTAGTGACAAGGAAGCACGCGTAATTAGCGAGTATTTCGGCCTTAACGGAAGCCATCCTATGACTCTTGAAGAAATAGGCGAAGAAGAAGGTCTGACACGCGAGCGCGTAAGGCAAATCAAAGAGAAAGCCATACGCCGACTGAAACACACAAGCAGAAGCAAGATTCTGAAAAGCTACCTCGGCTAAAAATTCTAAAGCTCTCCCAGTCGGGAGGGCTTTTTTGATGCCTAAAGGCTTATGGTGCCTACAACCGAGGCGCGGATGCTGCCCTTCGACTTATTCAGAGTGTTGTTCAGCAAGACCAGTTTGGTGACGTTTTCTCATTTTTTTGCTGTAGCCAGCCAAACATAACCGCGAAAGGCAACCCCATCACCCTACCCCGTCACTACGAGGCGTGAGCAAAGCGAAAGTGCGGTTGCAGCCGTGGCAGTCTCCTTGCTGGGGACAACGGAGGCGACACAAAAGGCACTATTCTGTCCTATTCCCAGCTCGTGGATGCTGAAACAAGTTCAGCATGACACGCTTAGGGTTGTTTTCTCATTCCTGCTTTAGGCTGCCAAAGCCAACCGAGAAAGACAAAAAAAACAGCAGCGACACGCAACTCTTACTTGCTGGCTTGAGAATTGGTTTAGGGTGTTTTACGTGACGGATTGTAAAACCGTTGTTCCAGGGGTAAATATCTTTAAAGATAAACTATTTCTGAGACAAAGAACAAACGGGACGCACAGAAAGGCCGAAGCAACGAAAACAGATGCCTATGCCAAAGTAATCCGCTTCAAAGACAATTCTATGTGCGTCGTACGAGTTGGCGTGTTTTTCGAGCGAACTCTACCAGCAGCAGCCGATGAAGCCAATGTTCATGATACCGCCATTCCCAAAACCCGAAGCAGGCAGAAAGAGACTGTTACCGTTGGAGGCGGTAAAGAGACAGCCGTTAACGCCGTTCTGCGTGGTCAACGTCACATTGCAGTTGTCATTCAACTCTTTTGGTTCAGTATTTGTGGGCATACGCCAGCCATTGCCCCAGTTGGCCGTGGCGGCATCGTCCTCGGGCAAAAAGACAGTGAACGTGTCGATGAAGCCATCATCGCCGAAGTTTGCATTGTCGCAATACTTTGTAATCTTGGAAGAACTACCATTAGCGTACTTGTATGTACTCCAGTTGAAGGTTGTTTTTTGCTCAGTCTCGCCCCATGCAAAGTAGAAACCATAATCGGCAGTACCGACTGCACCAACATTGCAAGTGGCCCACAAGGTACCCACGGCATGCCAAGCTCTACCCACTCGTGGCCGTCAAGTTCACCATTCAAAGCTTTCCACTGGGCATATAAAGAAAGGTTTTCTGTCAAAATCAACTCTTGTTTGTCTTCGTAGGCCGTGCCGCTACCGTCTGCTGCTGTGTTCCAATTTACAATTCGGAAAAGTCGATTCGGCCTTCCTAAAAGAGAACACCGAGGCCTATGAAATCAAGTTCCAAACTAAGAAAACCATCAAAATAAAGATTAGACTTGACACTGACACTCCATTGCAGTTTGAAACAGAACAAAGACTGCTGCTTCAACCTTGCTCTTTTGTGGCACGCTGTTTCACATTGCCAGACCTATTTGCCGGGAAAATGCACGCTCTGGCATACAGGGCTTGGCAACGTCGAGTGAAAGAGTGCGACTGGTACGACTTTGAATGGCATGTCCGCAACAACATCCCATTGGATTTCAATCATCTACAAGCAAGAATAAAAGAGTTCAGCGGTAATGAAACCGACAAGAAAACTTTTTTGACGGAACTCTGCGAGAGGATCTCAACGACTGATGTCGAATTGGTGAAAGCCGACGTCGTTGATTTCTTACCAAACCCACACGACCTCGACATGTGGAGCAACGACTACTTCATGCAATTGGCCGACATGATGAGATTTACGTGAAAAAACATGTAACACCACAAAAATATTTTCGGCGAAACTGCTTTTTTCCATGAAGAATCAATATCTTTGCAAACAAATAATGAAGCTATGCAAAGACTCATTGCCCCTTCCCTGCTGTCGGCTGACTTCCTGCATTTGGAAGACGACATAGAGATGGTCAACCGCAGCGAGGCCGACTGGTTCCACTGCGATGTGATGGACGGTCGTTTTGTGCCAAACATCTCTTTTGGCATTCCCGTGATTCAAGCCATAAAGAAAAAAGCCCAAAAACCGCTGGATGTCCACCTGATGATAGAAGAGCCGGAGAAATACTTCGAGTCTTTCGCCAAGGCAGGGGCCGACATCATCACTTTCCACTACGAAGCCAGCACACACATACACCGCTCGGTGCAGCAAATAAAAGATCTGGGACTGAAGGCAGGCGTGGTACTCAACCCGCACACTCCCGTTTCGGTGTTGGAAGACATCCTCAGCTACCTTGATTTGGTTTTGCTCATGTCTGTCAACCCAGGTTTCGGAGGACAAAAATTCATAGAGCGCACATACGAAAAAATCAAGAGACTGCGCTTGATGATTGAAGAACAGAAAGCATCATCTTTGATTGAGGTTGATGGCGGCGTGAACATCGAAAACGCCAAAACTTTGTTCGAGACCGGTGCTGATGTATTAGTAGCTGGCAATGCTGTTTTCAAGTCGAACACCCCTGCCGAAACGATAAGTATATTGAAAAATTCCTGAATACTGCTTGCATTTTTCAGAAAAACACCTTTTCTTTGTATTGAGAAAAGTATTTTAAAATACGGTATTTTAAAATACCAAAATTGGACAAGATGATTTTTTACGACAGAATCAACGAGTTAGACACATTTCAGAGGGTGATGGAACGCAGACGAAACGAAGCACAAATGACTGTTTCAATGGGTCGCAGGCGCATCGGCAAGACTGAATCAGCTCGTCGATGCAACGATGAAACACTTTTATATTTCTTTGCCCTCCGCAAGACAGAGGCCTTTCTATGTCAAGACTTTACTCGAGAAACGGAAGAACAGTTAGGCATTCCCTTTGGCCGTCCGACATCGTTTTCTGAGATATTCCGTTATCTCCCTAAACATGCCAAGACCCATCCTTTCACCTTGATTATAGATGAGTTTCAAGAGTTCCAGCGAGTTTGACCCCATCGCCGTAAACGAAATAGACAAAATAACTGAAGTATATGAAATAATACGAGGACGACAGCGTTACGATGAAAATGCTTTGGAAGGGAAAATAACCGTTCTCATGCAAAATTGTCCAGAATTGAACAAGACAGAACTGTATTGGGTAGCACTTTCGCTTGAAGACATATAACAAATTGAAACAGAAAATATCAGAAATTATAGGAAGTTGAAGATCATGTTAGTTGGTCATAAATACAACCACGCAATCAAGTATAAGGACACATGCCATCCACACAAATGAATCACTAAATAATCGAATCACAAATCATTAAATCTACTATTATGAACGAATCAATTCTTAAACTGCAACCCAAGAATGTTTGGGAAGAGTTCAAAGGCATCCTCAACGTGCCACGTCCGTCGAAGAAAGAAGCCAAAATGGTCGCATACCTTGAGAAATGGGCCAAAGACCACAAGGTGAGATACGTGAAAGAGGAATGCGGCAACATCATTATGAGCATTCCCGCCACCAAAGGCATGGAAGACCGCGCCACCATCATCCTTCAAGCACACATGGACATGGTTTGCGAGAAAAACAGCGACAAGAAACACGACTTTGAGAATGACCCCATTGAGACAGTCATCAAAGGCGAATGGCTGCACGCCAACGGCACCACCCTCGGTGCTGACGACGGCATCGGGGTAGCCGCTGCTTTGGCCGTCATAAACGACCCAAAGGTAAAACACGGCCCACTGGAATGCATCTTCACCATCGACGAAGAAACTGGTCTGACAGGTGCCGAAAAACTTGACCCTAAAGACTTTAAAGGCCGTATTCTCCTCAACCTCGACTCAGAAGACGAAGGCGAAATCTTCATC
>JAZLGA010000083.1:0-4341 GCA_045616045.1 Bacteroidales bacterium
TGCAGGATTCAAGTCACAAATGCAACTTTGTTAAAGTTCAGTTTAATATCGGGTGCAAATTTAGTGATAAAATATTCAATTGGTGTCAAGAAGCCGAGTCTTTTTCTCGGTCTGTTGTTTAACTTATTCAGTATCAATTCAATGTATTCGTCCGTCAGATTCTCAAAAGACGAACCTTTCGGAACATATTGCCTGATGAGGCCGTTCATGTTCTCGTTGGTGCCTTATCTCGCGGCTGACCACCGACTTGTGCCGGCCTATCGTCGTTGCGATTTCACTTTGGGAGATTTTCTTCTCCAACATCACGGAAATTGTGCACCTTTGCTCGCCGGTTAAATGTGCCATCTTTTTTTCTTTAGGACGGAGGCAAAGATAGCCGTTTTTTCTATTCGAGCGGGTGAAAGGAATCTCCTTTCTCCCGTTTGAAAGAAATCATCTTATCATTGCCACTCGCTAAAGTTGCATTTAACAATTGAATTTAGGGTCTCAATCAGAAGTTTGGCTGCAAGTTCCTGGTTGTTGGAGTCTTTATCAATATATGACATTTCAATGACTATTTAACGATTATTGGATAACGTTTCTCGTCGCCACCTAACTCAATATGCAAAACACCTTTCTCTGTGGTGACTTCAATGACATCAAAATAAGGGATGCCAATCTCTTTTAGTGTCAGTTGCTGATAAAGAAATTTCTCATCAATGTTCTCGTATGCGTTCTGGTTCAGTTCTGCATGCGAGCGGGTGTAAAGTTCGTAATTTTGGTCTATATAGTCGCCGATTTTCGATTCAGGCAACATAGGAGTAAACTTTTGGTTGTCGCTTCGCGACACGATGATGTCAACGAACTTGTCGTTGCGCAGGTTTATCTCCACATCATGCACTCCAAAAGTCTCTTTTATCACTGTGAAGGCATCGGATATCTTGGTATCAGCACTCAAGGCGTGAACAGAAACCACATCGTCCCAAAGCTCGTGCGACGGGCAATCGTCGTAGAAAGCAGGAGAGTCGTATATGGTGACGTTGTTGTGCATTCCTTCGTAGTGGAACCATTTTCCCGTCAAGGTGGAGAAAACGCCTTGTTCAATCTCGTCAGGATGCAGCAGTTTCATGGCTTCTTGTGTCTCGACGGCACCTATGATGGATGCTATGACGGGTGTTGTGGGTATTCGTCCCACGCTCTCGTTGCGGTGAGCCACACCTGCGCACGACAGCCGCTGGAAGATGCTCTGTTTGGCATTCTCGGAGAGGCCGCACTCGTAGCAGTTCTCGCCTTGCTTGAACACTCGCACGTTGCCTGTAAGGTTTTCCATGCCACCTTCTACCCACGGCACGTTGGCGCGCATACAGAGCCTATTGAGCTGCAGGCGGGACAGTCGGCTGTCAAGGCAGCCTATCACCACGTCCATCTTGCGATAGAGTCCAAGTCCCACGTCGGTGTTGAGTTTGCCACAGATGTATTGCACATTGATGTTGGGGTTTATCTCACGCACCTTGTGGGCGGCCACTTCGCACTTGAAGTAGCCTTTGTCGGCATCGGCCTCGCGGAAGAGCACCGAACGGGTAAGGTTGGAGTATTCTATAGTGTCGAAGTCAACGATATAGATGTTGCCCACACCAAAGAGGGCCAGGTTCTTCAGCACCTCGTTGCCCAAGGCTCCGGCACCCACCACCATCACTTTGGCATTCTTTACCACATCCATCTTGTACCACGACAGCAGGTCAAAAACCTCCTTGCCCCATTCTTTTATTTCTATTTCTTCCATTATTCTGTTATGATGGGTTCTATAAATTAATTTCCAGTGATTTTGAGTCGGTTTTCGAGCAGATTGCTGCGCAGAAAGAGGGCGTATAGCGGGCTATGCAAGCGATTGATAAACAGCAAGATGCCAAAAAGCGGCCAAAAGCGAGGAAAAGAAATCTTAAATTTGTCATATCATTTGTATTTTATTTCGTTGAATTTATAGAACCCACCTTATTTCAGATTTCTATATTCATTTTGTCACAACAATTCTCTCGGTTTGCATAACGCCGTCACCTTGGATTGAGCAAGCATATACACCAGCCATAACATCTGACAAAGATACGACTTTCTTACCTTGCTTGCATTCAATATTGACAGTTTTTTATTGTCATGCCAAGATTGTTGGTTAGCGTGAGTGTGGCATGTTCTGTAGTGATGCTATATGTGACTAAGATGTAACCCTTTGCTGGGACAGGGCTTATAGCAAACAAGCACGAGTCTGCTTCAGAGGATTCAATTACTCCATCTACAACGGTTTCTGCATTACGTGTTTGCTCAATGTTATTAGCACAATCACATTCAGCCATTGCCAATCCATTCATCTGCAACAAGGCGTTTGCAATGCTGCGGGCTATACCCGTGCCGTTGTCCGCCAAACGTTGCATTTAGCACTTGAATTTAGGTTTGGTTATTTGTTATCGTTTCTAAATTGTTCTATCCAGCCGTTGGGTTCTGCTTGTTCCAGTACCCATTCAGCCACTTTGTTATCTTCAGGGAAAGGTGGGGTGTTTTGTGCATGGTATTTCTCATAGCGCAGATATAACATGACACGGTCGACATACCAAGCCAAGTCGGTGAATGTTCCACAAGCTGGCGTGTTAAGGCATACGCGGCCTGCAAAATCCCCGAAGAAACGTATGTTGGGGTGCCATGGATGCGGGATCTCGTTTCCATTTGCATCGTTTGTCATAAACTTGAACTCCAATTTGCTGTCAACAGCGGGATAATTGTTTGGAATAGTGATGTTCATGTGAAACTCGTCAGCACAGATGGGCTTGCACAATCCATTTGCATCAGGTTCTTCAACTCCGCAAAACGACTTTTCCTTAAAAATCATCTCATATTGCGTAGGCAAGCCTTCAGCATTACGCCTTGTGACATTGTAACTTATAAAAGCATCATCCTTAAACCGTTGGTCAATGGCAGACCATTCATGCATAAGACGTCTATTGCGTCCCACATAACGATTCTGTTTATACTTGTCTATCTCTCTCTCCTGTTCCATAGTGATTATTGAGCTATTGATTTATTGACATATCTCATGTTCTGTTTACTTTCAGCCAGCTATCGGGTCGGAGATAACCTTGAGAGTGTCGCCAGCTTTGACATTATAGTCCAAAAGGGTCTTGTTTGTCTTGCCAACTTTTGGTTGAAGAATGATGTCGCGTTCAGTGGTTTCGTCCTTCTTTCCGAAAAAATACTCGGTAGGCACATAGTCAATCATCTCCGAAAGGTCGAAAATGCGTGTACCGGTATTATCAACAGCCTTGCGAAGGTTGCTCATCAGAACTTCCGACTCCGTAGCCGGATTGTTTATCTTAAACTTAATGGTCTTGTTCTTGTACCCCTTAATTCCGCAGATTATTCTTGATTTTTGGTTGTTGAGAAATGACAAGCCGTTGTTAATAAATAACTTAGCAACGACTTGCATTTCTCGATAATTTCACCTGTTTTTGTACTGTGAAACCTAAAAACGGGTGATATGGCAGCAAAGATACAACTTAATTTCGGAAAAATAGGAACTTTCGGCGGTATTTTTTCAACAATAGACGCATTCCGCAAGGCGTGACTTTCCAATCTCATAGACAACACGCTGGGAAACAAGGGGATAAACACGAAGTACGCCTACTCCCACATTGTGGAGAACCTCATGTCAACCCACCTCTGCGGCGGGGAGTGCATCGAGGACCGCAACCTGTTGCGCAGGTAATATCCCTAAAAGTGTGTATTTTTGTTTTTTCATTTTGTGTTTGCAAAAGTATAAAACTTTGAGTTTTACACACTTTTTTGGATAGTATCGTGATTGCGGCAGCACCCTTCATTACCATAAAGGACAGAAAATACAGCACGCAACGTCTCTACGGAAAACAAAATCATTCACGGCAACAACCTTGGACGTTGATGGCGCTTTTGCCCTGCAAAAATAAACAGCACCTATGCCTTTTGTGGGCACAGGTACGGGGAAAGATTTTAGACAATGCTTTTATTGCACGCTATCGAGTCGCCGCAAAAGTCGCGTCGTAATAGAAGCTAGTGAAGGAAACTTTTACATTTTTTGGATCTCCGCCATCGTTGTAGCGGTAAACGTCCTCCAGATTTCAAGTTTAACTTTTTTGTAGTCATCGAAAAACTGACCGACACGTTCTATCTCGAATACCAGCCGAAGGTCATTTTTATCCCCATTCTCCTGTCCCTCTTTGCGGTAGCCGAGGCGTGCAATCTTGATGAAGTAGAGGTCGCGGATGCCTTTCCCCGAGAGATACGGCATGAAGTAGTAGAGTTTTTTAAGAGCCACGGTTGTCGGGAACTTCTTGCCGGTGT
>JAZLGA010000084.1:0-24789 GCA_045616045.1 Bacteroidales bacterium
GGCAGAACCAAAATCTGCAGTGCTACCATTACACCACGCGACATCATTCATCTCTGAATGCGGACGCAAAGATACAACTATTTTTAATTACAACCACTCTCAAAAACCATTTTTTTCAACATTTTTTTCAACATTATTGCAAAATATTAGTTTTCAACATGTTACATTCAGAATCATATTCTTTATTTTCCAAAAGCATCACAAAAGCTCTGGTTAACATACTAATACGCCTACATACATCTTTTTGTCAACAGACAATGGTTTCAGTCAGAAAAATGAATTTTTCGTCTTGTCATAACAATAAAAACAGTATTTTTGCATTTTAGTTTTATCGAATTTATCAGAAATTAAAATATATTTACATGACATTCAAAAGGCTTAACAACATTATCGGGTGGCTTTTAGGCATAGTTGCCACCGTTGTCTACATGCTCACCATGGAGCCAACAGCAAGTTGGTGGGACTGTGGCGAGTATATCTCCACTTCATATAAACTTCAAGTCGGGCATCCGCCTGGGGCACCTCTTTTCCAGATGATAGGCCGTTTCTTCACTCTATTTGCCTTTGGCGACACTACAAAAGTAGCCATGATGATAAACGCCATGTCGGCGATATGCAGTGGGCTCACCATAACATTTCTATTCTGGAGCATCACCTTGATAGCACGCAAGATATGGATGAGAGACGGCGAAGCATCAACATGGCCAGAGAAGATGGGTGTATTGGCTGCCGGTTTCATAGGCGCTTTAGCATACACCTTCACTGAGTCATTCTGGTTCTCTGCTGTCGAGGGAGAGGTTTACGCCATGTCATCGCTCATGTCGGCACTTACATTCTGGGCCATCATGAAATGGGATGCCACCGACGACAACACATACAGTTACCGATGGATAATGCTTATATCCTATCTGATAGGCCTTTCCATTGGCGTACACTTGCTCAACTTGCTTTGCATACCTGCAATAGTGTACGTGGTTTACTTCAAAAAATTCAAAAAGACAAATGTCAAAGGCTTTCTCATCACAGGCATTGTCTCAGTGGTATTGTTGGCTTTCGTATATCTTTTCCTTATACCCAAGATTGTCAGTTTGGCGGGCAAGACTGAACTTTTCTTTGTCAACACACTGCATGCACCATTCCACGTTGGCACCATATTCTATTTTGCAATTATAATAGGTATCATTGTTTTTGCCATCATATACAGCACAAGACACAAGAAAGTGATTCTGAACACTATTGCTCTATCGCTAATGTTCCTGCTGATAGGCTATTCATCGTTCTTTATGATTACGATACGGGCCAACACCAACACCCCAATTAACGAAAACGAGCCTTCAGACGCCCTTTCGCTACTTGCATACCTCAACCGCGAACAGTATGGCAGCAACCCTCTAATGTACGGGCAATACTACAACTCTCCTTTCGCAAATGGCAACGAATGGAAGGACGGCTCTCCCATATATGTGAAAGACAAGGCCAAAGGCCGTTATGTGATGACCGATGAGCGCTTAAAATCAATACCTGAATATCCAAAAGAAATGAAAACTTTCTTCCCGAGAATGTTCAGCAGCCAAGCAAGACATGTCTCAATGTATGAAAGCTACCGCAAAAACAGCAATGGAGACATAACCGGCACATCCATTAGGGTAAGAAACAGCAACGGCCAATTTGAGACTGTTAGCAAGCCTACATTCGGACAAAACCTCAAATTCTTCTTCGGCTACCAAGTCAACTGGATGTACTGGCGCTATTTTATGTGGAATTTTGTGGGACGGCAGAACGACATCGAAAGCAATGGCGAGCTTGAGTCAGGCAATTGGATAAGCGGAATCAACTTCATCGACTCGGCACGACTTGGCGACCAAAGGGGCAAGCCTGCTTGTTTGGACAATCCAGGAGAGACCAAGTTCTACTTCCTTCCCCTCATATTAGGGCTAATAGGAGTTATCTGGTCCCTAAAAAGAAGCCCAAAATACAGTTGGGTCATTTTCTTGCTGTTCTTCATGACAGGCCTTGCCATCGTTATTGACCTAAACCAAACACCATACCAGCCTCGCGAACGCGACTATTCATACGCAGTCTCGTTCTATGCTTTTGCAATGTGGATAGGATTGGGTGTCATGGCATTGATTGACATGGTCAACAGTCTGACAAAGCGAAAGAGTGTAATAAGCGTTGTTGCCATTGCTCTAATTTGCACCTTGTTGGTACCATGCGTTATGGCATCGCAAGGATGGGAAGAACACAACCGCTCAGGCAAGACTTCGGCTCGAGATTGGGCACGCAACTACCTTGCACAACTTCCGCCAAACTCAGTAATAGTGACTCGCGGCGACAACGACACCTTCCCCCTTTGGTACATTCAAGAAGTCGAAGGCTTCCGCACCGATGTTCGCGTTGTCAACTATATGCTTGCATCTGGATATTGGTACATACACCAAATGGGACGCAAGGTATATGACTCGGAACGTCTGCCATTGACACTGTCGCACGACCAATACAACAATGGAGTGAACGAACATTTTGTCGTGATGGACGACCCTTCGCTTAATGGGCAACGCATAGAGTTGAAGACTTTAATAAACTATATGGCCAATAATCCTAAAGCCATGCACAAGATGAACGACAACAGCGAATTGCTATTCATGCCTTCAACAAAGGTGAAAATCACCGTTGACAAAGAAGCAGCTATACGCAGCGGCTTCGTCCCCGAAAGCATGAAGGACAAAATAGTTGACGTTGTTGAATGGGACATCTCTGAAGGCTATCACTACAAAAACGACCTTATGCTGCTTGACTTCATGGCTTCAAACAACTGGGAGCGTCCAATCTATTTCACCAGTTTCAGCGACATCTCAAGGACATTGAGCATAGATCGCTACATGCACATGGAAGGACTTGCATACAGGTTCATACCTGTCCCAACTGAAGACTACTACAAAAATGTGGGTGGTGTTTATCGCGAAGGCTCATACGACCTGCTTGTCAACAAGGCGACATGGGGCAACCTAAACAACCCCAATGTGGTTGTTGACCGCGAAAGCGTGCGCAACTCTGATTTCGCAAAACAAAGCTATGTACGCCTTGCCCAAAGCCTTATCAACCACCACGAGTTTGACTCCGCCGTTGTTGTCTTGGATAAATATCTTGAATTCTTCCCAAAAGAAAAATTCCCATACGACATTCGCATGTACAGTTTCCCTGAGATGTATTATGCATGCAAAGCCTACGCTAAAGGTGATGCCTTCACCAATGAATTCATAGAAATATGCCACGACAAATTAATGTTCTATGGTAAGATGGATGAGACATTCAAACAATATTATTTGGAAACAATTGAAGAACAACTTAGCCTGCTTCGTCATCTTAGCAACATAACGACACGATATGGTCGTGACCAAATGACCAAAAAAATTGAACACACCATAACAAGACATCAAATCTTGTAACATCTGTAAACACAACTCTGGTCATGCGATAAAAACTAACCAAAACTGAAAACGACTGGAAGTGCTTCCATTACCTAAAAAGAGGGTGACTAAAAAGTAGTCACCTTCTTTTTAGGTATCTGTACATTAAGTACAAAACTTTTCCAAAATATCCAATTCCCAGAGGGTTAACTGGGCTAATATGGAACCGTTTTTGACTTTTTAGTCACCCTCTTTAAATATGTTATGAGGATTTCAATTGTTCTCGGTGGCAATTGCTTTAAGAATCTCGCTTATGTCAGGGAAAGTGTCGTCTATCATTATAGGATGTCCGTTTTGGTCCGTAAAACAATGTTCAGTTTGACCTGAACAGACAAGTTTTCCAGTACGCATATTCTTCATCTCATATCCAATCACAAATCTGACGCCAGTATATCTAATCATATTGGTTGTGATTTCAATGACATCATTGAAATAAGATGGGTATTTGTATTTGCAATTCACGCTCACGACCGGTGAGATTACGCCTTTCGACTCCATCACGTCGTAGGCCATTCCAGCCTTGTCGAGCATATCTATACGGGCTTCCTCCATCCAACGAATGTAGTTCGAGTGGTGAGCTACGCCCATCTTGTCTGTCTCATAATAGGCCACTCGGTGTTGATAAGGTTCTCTTTTCATTATTTGTCAACCCTGCCAGTTAATATCAGTCAAAAAGACTCTGGACAAAAGCGTTACGGTCGAACACCTGCAAATGGTCAATGCCTTCGCCGACGCCAATGTATTTTACAGGAATCTTGAACTGGTCGGATATTCCTATCACGACACCACCTTTTGCCGTTCCGTCAAGTTTTGTGAGAGCCAAGGCGTTAACCTCAGTGGCTGCAGTGAACTGTTTTGCTTGTTCTATGGCATTTTGTCCTGTCGAAGCGTCAAGTACGAGAAGTATCTCATGAGGTGCGTCAGGCACCACCTTTTGCATCACTGTTTTTATCTTTGTCAGTTCACGCATAAGGTTAACTTTATTATGCAAACGTCCAGCGGTGTCAATAAGCACCACGTCGGCATCTTGAGCCACGGCTGACTTCACAGTATCGAAGGCTACCGATGCAGGGTCGGCACCCATGCCTTGTTGGACAATGGGGACACCGACACGTTCGGCCCATATCTGTAGCTGTGTCACAGCGGCGGCACGGAAAGTGTCCGAAGCACCAAGAACAACTTTCTTGCCTGCTTTCTTAAAATTGTGGGCAAGTTTTCCTATGGTAGTAGTCTTGCCCACTCCATTAACACCAACAACCATTATCACGTAAGGTTTCTTGTCTGAAGGGATGTCGAAAGTGGTTCCGTCGCCGCTTTTGTTTTCTTGCAAAAGGGCCATAATCTCTTCCTTAAGTATTCTGTTGAGTTCACTCGTCCCAAGATACTTGTCGCGAGCAACTCTAGCTTCGATCCGTCCAATGATTTTGACAGTTGTCTCTACTCCCACATCGGCCGATATAAGGATTTCCTCAAGGTTGTCAAGCACATCCTCGTCAACAATTGACTTGCCCAAAATAGCCTTGGATATTTTTTCAAAAACACTGGTTTTGGTCTTCTCCAACCCTTTGTCAAGGTCTTCCTTATTTTCTTTTTTCTTTGTAAAGAACGAGAATATTCCCATGATTTATGATAACAAAAAAGCCTTTCCATCGTCAGCAATGGCAATGGAAAAGCAAATGCAACAATTATGAATGACTTTTATTTATCTTTTTGCAAGAAACTCTTGAACCTTGTCCACAGGAACTACGGTTTCCTCAAAATAGTATGCACCAGTCTTTTCAGATTTCTTCATACGGATGACCTTGCTGTATTCTTTTCCCAGAGTACGCAGGGTTGCAACAACTTTCTTTGCCATAACTTTTATTATTTAATCTCCTTGTGGAGAGTCATTTTTTTCAAAATTGGGTTATATTTCATCAACTCCAAGCGATCAGGAGTGTTCTTCTTGTTTTTTGTGGTATAGTATCTTGATGTGCCAGGCATACCACTTGCCTTGTGTTCTGTGCACTCCAGAATCACTTGAACGCGGGCGTCTTTTTGTTTCTTTGCCATTTTCTTCTTCCTTTCAATTTTTGGACTGCAAAGGTACTACTTATTTTTATTTGTTGCAAATTTTTTATATTTTTTTTCTGACATTATTGGTTATCAAATGCTTGCAACATATAATTTTATCGGACATTGTTCAACATGACATCGAAAACACCTTAGAAAAGTGTATTTTCGATGTCACAGAACACTTTTAATCTTATCCTTCGATAACTTTATTCACTTGAGCCAATATTTCCTGCTCCTGACGGGTGGCCTCTTGTTCAATTTTCTCAGCTTCGGCAAGAATTTGGCTCTTAAAAACCTCGTCCTTAAGAGATGAAGCATTAATTTTCACATTGAGATGAGCGCCCATCACCGCAGAACGTACACAAAGAGCGCCTACGCCGGCATCGGTAACTGAATTTGGATTGCCTTGCTCAGCCATTGCCTTGACCACTTCAAATGCCTTGAACGCAACTTTCATTGTGCGGAAAGGCACTTCTGTGGCATAGCGTGTGGCATCCTGAATGGCTTGCGAGCGTGCAACTTTTTCTTCATCAGTCTTCTTTGGCAAGCCAAAAGCATCCATTATCTTGTTGAATGCATTGGTGTCTTCGTCAACCAAAAGGAGCAAATCGTCTTTTATGGCCTGGCCTTTAACAGCCCATTCTGAGAACTCTTCCCAACGTTCGTCCCAACCTGGCTTGTGCGAAGAGAGGTTGGCAACCATAGTAGCCAACGATGCGCCAAGAGCGCCCATATATGCCGATATTGAGCCACCGCCTGGGGCAGGACTCTCGCTTGCAGTTTCATTGGCGAAGCCTGTGCAAGTCATGTCAACAAGTTTCTTTTGGGCATAATCTTCAATCAAATACTCAATAACCTTTTCTTTGGGGTCAAAAGGCTTGAGGTCGTCGAGGCCCATCGACTTGATGGCTATCTTCATTATTTCATCCTCGCTGATACCGAGTGAACGTTGTTGTTTGGCAAGATAGAAACGGCCTGCGTCCATCAGCACCTTCTTGGGTATCAGTCCCACTATCTCGCATCCAGTGACGCGCACGCCACGGGCAGCGGCCTTGGCGCACACCTCTTCGAAACACACGTGCACCGGCGACACGCTGATATTGGTGATGTTCATCGACACCTGGGCAATGCCATAGTCCTCGATATACCAGCCTATTGCCTTTGTTGCCTTGAGGGTTCCTGGTATCATGATAGGTTTGCCGTTCTCGTCTTTCATAGGTTTGCCTGTAACCTTACCGCCTTCACGCATCGGGCGACCCTTCTCGCGCACGTCGAATGCGATGGCATTGGCACGACGAGTAGATGTCGTGTTAAGGTTATAGTTTATGGCTATGAGGAAGTCGCGCGCACCAACTTGAGTAGCTCCAGTCTGGGCCACGTGGCTGTTCCATTCGTTTGGACCGTAGTCGGGTCTCCATTGCTCTGTGCCAAGACGCGAGGCCAGTGACTCGTACTCACCCGTACGGCAATAAGCCAGGTTTTTGCGTTCGGGCAGCTTGGCTGCCGACTCGTAGCAGAAAATAGGAATTTCAAGCTCGTTGCCTATGCGACCAGCCAGTTTGTGTGCATATCCAACCACCTCTTCCATAGTGATGTTTGCCACAGGAATGAGAGGACAAACGTCGGTTGCGCCTTGACGTGGATGAGCCCCATGATGGTTGCGCATATCAATAAGCTCGGCAGCCTTCTTCACTACACGGTAAGCGGCTTCGCACACATTGTCGGGCTCGCCGACAAAGGTTATCACAGTACGATTGGTGGTCGCTCCAGGGTCAACGTCAAGGAGTTTCACTCCTTCAACTTTTTCAATCTCGGCTGTCACCTGATTGATGATGTTCATGTCACGCCCCTCGCTGATATTAGGAACGCATTCGATAAGTTTTTTCATTATGTCAATTATTTATTTTGTTTATCTATTTTTAACATCTTTACAAAAAAGCCACAAACAGGTTTCACAACTTTTTTCAAGCTGCAAAGGTAATGTTTTTCTTTTGAAATTGATTAAAATATCATCAGTTTTAATGTATATAGGCTCAACAATCAAAGTTATAAAAAAGAGAAGCAGGCCAAGCAAGGCAAAGCGTTCAATATTGCTCTCCTCGACTATCCGCTTGCGAATTTCCTTCAGTATCTTACAAGGTATTTTTTCACCTTTCATCTCTTTATGGCTTTATTTGGTTCTTCTGAACTATATGCCATAACAGCAATCTTGATTTACGGTTTATTTTAACGACTTGCGAAGCATGGGGCAAAAGCATCCACGTGTCTCACAGCCACATATTTGAGAGGTCTTTTCTGTTTGGCGACTACTCTTCCACCTATTCAAGGGCTTCCTTCTTGCATTCCTGTTTTTCCTCTGATTCAGGAGCCTCCGCTATACCTTCAAGAAGTTCTGAAGCATCTTCGGTTTCGGTGCTGTCGGGGAAGTAAGGCATGTCGCCTTCAAGTTTCTCCACCTCTATTGTGTCGGGGTTGGGCACTAGACCCTCTGTAGGACGGACAAGATTGCCGTCGCACGACGAGAGTCCCAACAAGGATGTCAGAGCCATGCCCGAAATCATAGCCGCCTTGCCCAAAGCCTGACGTTTGGCTAACTCACGCTCCAAGTAGCGCACCTCGGCATCGCATTTAGGACAGGTACCAAGGCAGTCGCCCTGATAGGTGCATTCGGAGACGACAAACTCTATGTCGTTGTCCAAAGCAATCTGACGGCGTATGTCCTTGAGTATCTTACAAGTCCTTTTTCCTTTCATGGTTTTATGATTTAGTTTTGTAAATATAATGTTTTTTTGCTATCAGCTTTCGGCTTGGTTTTACTTTTTTTTCAAAGACTAACGACTTCGTGACTCGTGACACGAGGGCCAAAAGGCATCTATGTGTCTCGCTGTCCCGTGTCATCGTCACAATTCCTATTTCCTACTTCCCACCTCCTAGCTCATAGTTCCTAGTTCCCAACTTCATCGTATCACATACTCAAACTCGTCCAAGTCAGTAAAGCCCATTTTGCGAAGGGTCTCAATGCTCTTCTTCACGTCGTCGTCAGTGTTGTAATCCTTGATATGTGGGATACGCACTTTTATTTTGTCGGCACCTTTCCTCTCAAGAATCCATCGCAAATTCTGTACCACAATGGCGTTATCCTTTCCGGTATAAGCCTTGTAAACATCTGGATTCATGTCTTTTATATCAATGATATAACCATCAAGCACGGTATTGACGGCTTCAAGGTTGGCAACAGACACATTGAGGCTGCTTTCGGCTATAATGCTCCACTGTGGGCCGCACAACGCACGGAACTCTTTGATAAAATCGACTTGCAGCAAAGGTTCTCCACCACCGAATGTCACACCACCCTTGGTGGCAAGGAAATAGAGTTGGTCGATCTTCACCTCCTCGTAAAGCGACTCGGGCGTGTATTCACGGCCTTTTGTTGGTTCCCACGAGAACTTGTTAAGACAGTATCTGCATCGCAAGGGGCAGCCATTGAAGGCCACAAGGGTCGTGACACCGTCGCCATCGGTGGTGAGTCGGTGACGGCTTATCCCTATGACACGTGCCGTTGTCATCTCATCAGTCTGCCGTTAATTATCATCTTCTCGACCTTGTTGGCACCGTAGAAGTAAGGTATATAGGCAAGCTGCGGTATGTCGCGCGTGATGATGAGGTTGGCTGTCTTGCCTCGAGCAATGCTGCCGAGGGTGTCGCTCACACCCATAGCGTATGCGGTGTTGAGCGTCACGGCATTGAGAGCTTCCTCTGGAGTGAGTTTGTAGCGTATGCAGGCCATAGCCATGACAAGCTGCATATTGCCCGAAGGCGATGTGCCTGGGTTGAAGTCAGAAGCCATTGCCACCGGCAATCCGCTATCTATCATCTTGCGTGCCGGTGAGAGAGGAAGGTTCAAGAAGAAAGCACATCCTGGCAATACCGTTGGCATAGTCTCTGAGCCTTTCAAAGCCTCTATCTCGGCATCGCCCATTTGCTCAAGATGATCAACTGAAATAGCACCATACTTAACGCCAACCTGCACACCACCTGATATGGCCATCTCATTGGCGTGAATCTTGGGACGCATTCCGTATTTTATGCCAGCCATCAGTATGCGTTCGGTGTCGTCACAAGTGAAGAAACCCTTGTCGCAGAACACGTCGACAAAATCGGCCAATTCTTCAGCCGCCACAAGAGGCATCATCTCGTTTATGACAAGGTCAACATAGTCTTGCTGACAACCACGATATTCCATTGGAATGCCGTGAGCTCCGAGGAAATTCGATTTGATTGTAAGAGGCGACTTCTCCTTCAGTCGACGTATGACACGTAGCATCTTGAGTTCACTCTCGGTAGTGAGGCCATAGCCGCTTTTAATCTCAACAGCTCCCGTACCGAGGTGCATCATCTCGTCGAGACGCAACATGGCCGACTCGAAAAGTTCGTCCTCGCTTGCCGCAGCTGTTGCTTTGGCCGAATTGAGTATTCCGCCACCACGCTTTGCAATGTCCTCATAACTGAGACCTTTAATCTTATCGACAAATTCTGTCTCACGTGAATTGGCATAGACCAAGTGCGTATGAGAGTCGCAGAAAGCAGGCATAACCAAACGACCAGAAACATCCATCACCTTATGTTTTTCAGATAGCAGTTTTTTGCACTTGTCAGAGCGCATCAATCCATAATCCTCTATTTTTGAACCTTTTATATAAACAAAAGCATTCTTTATTGACTTCATTTCCGACATCTCTGAGCCACACTTCAATAGGCGTTTCTTCTCATCAATGCCGATGAGTTCCTTGATGTTTATTATCAGCATAGTTTTATATTTTTTTCGCAAATATAAGATTTTATCACTAAATTTGCACCTGATTTTAAACTAAACATTAACAAAGTTGCATTTGTGACTTGAATTCTGCAATCATTTGAAACATAATTTCGTGAATGAACACAAGTAAACGTCATCTTATTCCCTTTCTCATCACCTTCTTTATCACTATAGTTTTATCTGTCTCTTGCAGCGACAATAAAACTGGCAATATGACTTACGACGATTTCTGCAGCACAATTTGGGACATCAGCAAGAACAGCGATGAAGTTGTAGTCAAGACAAAAACGCCTTCGGCTGTTCTTTTTTATACCGAAAAAAGCCTACCATGCCTAGATATTGAACCCATAACAGACTCTCTCTCAAAATTATATGAAGACAAAATAGAGTTCTACAAAGTTGATGCAGAACAAGAACAAGTTTTATGCAATTCACTAAAGATCAACTTGTTGCCGACAATAATCCTTTTCTCAAAAGAGCATAAGCCACTTGTGGTAGAAGGCCAGCTGCCTTTAAGAGAATACATGCTTATTTTTGACAAACAACTTGGGTTCAAATAATCGCCATGTCACACTTCCCTACAGCATATTTCCCAAGCATCAGCTATATGTCAGCCTTTCTGAAAGATGAAAATCCAATCATTGAGGTTCACGACACTTACCACAAACAAACCTGCCGTAACCGTTGCACAGTGCTGACTTCAAACGGAGTGCAGAACTTGAGCGTACCAATAAGGAAAATTCATGGAGAAAAAACAAAAACCGACAACGTCATAATTAGTTACGACTATCCTTGGCAACAAATACACCACCGCTGTTTGGAGTCGGCCTACAAGTCATCTCCCTATTTCGACCATTACTACAGTTACTTCTCCCCTATTTTCCAATCGCGTCAAGAACGACTTGTCGATCTCAATGACAGCATTCTTTCGATTATCTTGAAGATACTGAAAGCCTGTAATGACATAACACACTCAAAGACATACGAAAAAGAGGTTGCATCAGATTTAAGAAACATCTTTAATTCACGAGAAGACGCCAACAATAACAATTACAAGTCGTATTATCAGGTTTTTAATTACAAATTTGATTTCATTCCCAATTTAAGCATTCTCGACCTACTCTTCAACGAAGGTCCTGAAAGCATTGACTGGCTTAAATAAAAAAAGCCTCACTATGGAGGCTTGTAATATCACCTTGATAAAAATTGTTCTTTATGCCATAGCCTTAGGTGTTCCGCCAATATTGTACGGAGGAACGTGATCCTGTTCGGGTTCCTGTATGGTACCAAATGTTTGCTCGTAACGTTTGATGTTTTCCATCATTGCCTTGCAGAAACGCTTTGCGTGCTGTGGAGTCAACACAATGCGTGACTTTACCTTAGCTTTGGGAGCATTGGGCATAATGCGCACGAAGTCAACTACAAACTCTGTTGGCGAATGAGAAATCATGGCAAGATTTGAGTAAATGCCTTCAGCTATCTCATCGGTTATTTCAATGTTTATCTGATTTTTGTTTTCGTTTTCCATATTCATTCTATTAAAAAAGGGATGACGAAACGCCATCCCCATGGTTTAACAATCAAATTCAATCAACAGATTGGGTTTGAGTTTTGGACATTTGTTCTTGATAATCTTCCATCGAAGCGACTATGATATCGTCGTATTCGCGCAAGCCAGTGCCAGCAGGTATCTTGTGTCCAACGATTACGTTTTCCTTCATACCGCGCAAGTAGTCTGTCTTGGCACTAATTGCGGCATTGGTAAGAACCTTAGTCGTTTCCTGGAATGAGGCAGCCGAGACAAAGCTTTCTGTTTGCAGAGCGGCGCGTGTGATCCCCTGAAGTACTTGTGTTGCCGTTGCAGGTTTGGCATCTCTAACCTCGACCAATTTTTTGTCTTTACGTTTCAGGCTTGAATTCTCGTCACGCAAACGCATTGCCGTTACAATTTGTCCTTCCGACAAGACTTCAGATTCGCCTGGATCGGTAACCACATATTGACCATAAATATCATCATTTTCCTTTTGGAACGCTTGCTTTCCGACAAGTTCACCTTCAAGGAAACGGGTATCACCTGGGTCGATAATCTCAACCTTGCGCATCATCTGACGCACAATAACCTCGAAGTGTTTGTCATTGATAACCACACCCTGCGAACGGTAAACGCTCTGAACTTCATTAACGATATATTCCTGAACCTTCATTGGTCCCATAATAGAAAGAATGCTTGCTGGCGTTATGGCTCCTTCCGAAAGAGGTTGCCCCGCCTTGACAAAGTCGTTTTCTTGGGCAAGTATCTGACGTGATGTAGGCACTAGGTAGGTCTTTGACTTGCTTGTGTCGCCATCCTTTGGAGTAATCACAATCTCACGATGTCCACGCTTAAGCTTCTTAGAGAGTGTCACGATACCGTCTATTTCGGAAACCACTGCAGGTTCTGAAGGGTTACGGGCCTCAAACAATTCCTGAACTCGTGGCAGACCACCAGTGATATCACCACCACCCGAAACCTTACGAGGAATACGGACAAGCATATCGCCAGCCTTTATCTCTTCGTCTTCATCGACAACGATATGTGCATCGACAGGAAGGTCGTATGAAACCAACACATCACCGTTTTCGTCAACGATGTTGATTAACGGATTCTTTGTGTTACGGCCTCTGCCTTCTATAATGACACGTTCGTTATAAGCAGTCTCGGTAACCGTTTCTCGGCGATAGGTGATACCTTCTATAAGATTCTGTATCTTAACGGTTCCAGAATATTCCGAAACTATGACAGCATTGTAGGGATCCCACTCGCAGATCTTATCACCTTTCTTGACTTTATCGCCCTCAAGAAAATATAGTTTTGCGCCATAAGGCACGTTTGTTGTCATAAGAACAGCATTGGTGTTGTTGTCATGAAGTTTCATTTCGGCGGCACGGCCAGTAACGATGTGGTACTTCTCAACCCTTTCAACCGTCTCGTCTTTATATACCTTTTCAACCGAAACGGAACGGAGGTCGTCTATCTCAAGGTATCCGTCATACTTTGCTTCGACACTCGAAATGACAGAGCCTTTGGATGCGGCACCACCAATGTGGAACGTACGAAGCGTAAGCTGTGTACCTGGTTCACCGATTGACTGTGCAGCAATGACACCCACTGCTTCACCTTTCTGAACCAACTTGCTTGATGCAAGGTTACGCCCATAGCAGTTTGCGCAAACACCTTGCTTTGACTCGCAAGTCAAAACAGAACGTATTTCAACGCTTTCGAGTGGCGATTCATCAATCTCTTCAGCCAGTTTCTCTGTTATTTCCTCACCTGCCTTGACAATCAGTTTGCCTGTTTGAGGATGGACAATGTCTTGCAAGGAAACACGACCAAGTATTCTGTCATACAACAAAGAATGCTTGCCAGGAGTCTTCAGTTCATCACCACGGGTTATTGAAAGACCTCTCAATGTGCCGCAGTCTTTCTCAGTGATGATAACATCATGGGCAACATCAACGAGACGACGTGTCAGATAACCAGCGTCTGCTGTCTTCAAAGCAGTATCGGCAAGACCTTTACGGGCACCGTGTGTTGAGATAAAGTACTCAAGCACAGACAGGCCTTCCTTGAAGTTGGAAAGAATAGGGTTCTCAATAATTTCACCACCTGATGCACCAGCTTTCATAGGCTTAGCCATAAGACCACGCATACCGCACAACTGACGCACCTGAGCTTCAGAGCCACGAGCTCCAGAGTCAAGCATCATAAACACCGAATTGAAGCCTTGGTCGTCATTGGTAAGAACGTCGATAACATCATGCGTAAGTTGCTTGTTCACATCTGTCCAAAGGTCAACTATCTGGTTATAGCGCTCATTAGGACCCATAAAACCAAGTCTTTCATTTTCACGAATACCGGAAGCTTCTTCATTCGCTTTTTTTATTAAAGACTCTTTAGAATCAGGAATAAGTATATTGCCAAGGTTGAACGAAAGCCCACCCTTGAAAGCCATATAGTAACCCATATTCTTGATGTCATCGAGGAACTTGGTTGTAATGGCTGTTCCCATATCACGAACCATGTCGCCGACTATGGAACGCAGTGCCTTTTTGGTCAAAAGCTTGTTGATAAATCCGAAACCATCAGGAACAACTTGGTTGAATATTACGCGACCTACAGTTGTAGGGATTCGTTTTGTTTCGAGTTCGCCATTTTCGTTTTTCAACTGCACCCTAACCTGAATCTTGGCATGCATATCCGCCTTGCCTTCGTTATGTGCAATGATGACTTCCTGGGGCGAATAGAATATCATACCTTCACCTTTCACTGGGTGTTCTGGTGTGCTCACACGCTCCTTGGTGATATAATACAGGCCAAGAACCATGTCTTGAGAAGGCAGTGTAATAGGAGCTCCATTTGAAGGATTCAAGATGTTATGCGAAGCGAGCATCAAAATTTGGGCTTCGAGCACAGCTGCGTTGCCAAGAGGGACATGTATGGCCATCTGGTCTCCATCGAAGTCGGCGTTGAATGCAGTACATACCAACGGGTGAAGACGTATAGCCTTACCCTCAACAAGTTTTGGCTGGAAGGCCTGAATACTCAAACGGTGAAGTGTAGGAGCACGGTTCAAAAGAATCGGGTGTCCTTTAAGTATGTTTTCGAGAATATCCCAAACTATCGGGTCTTTACGGTCAACAATCTTCTTTGCCGACTTCACAGTCTTAACGATTCCTTGTTCGATAAGTTTGCGTATCACAAATGGCTTGAAAAGTTCAGCTGCCATGTCTTTTGGCAGTCCGCATTCGTTCATGTTAAGGTCTGGGCCGACCACGATGACCGAACGACCTGAGTAGTCAACACGTTTGCCAAGAAGATTCTGACGGAAACGGCCTTGTTTGCCTTTCAAACTGTCACTCAAAGATTTAAGAGGTCTGTTTGATTCAGTTTTTACGGCACTTGACTTGCGTGAGTTGTCAAACAAAGAGTCAACAGCTTCCTGTAGCATACGTTTCTCATTACGCATAATGACATCGGGAGCGTTTATTTCGATAAGACGTTTCAGACGGTTGTTGCGTATGATGACTCGGCGATAAAGGTCATTCAAGTCTGATGTTGCAAAACGTCCACCATCGAGAGGCACGAGAGGCCTCAGTTCAGGAGGAATGACAGGGATGACTTTAACCACCATCCATTCTGGACGGTTTTCTATAGTTTTGTTAGCTTCACGAAAAGCCTCAAAAACTTGAAGACGCTTAAGTGCTTCCTGTTTTCGTTGCTGTGCGGTTTCCTTTTGTGCAGCTGCCCTAAGTTCGTAAGACTCTTTATCGAGATCCACCTTGGCGAGGAGGTCATAAATAGCCTCGGCACCCATCTTGGCGATAAATTTGTTCGGGTCGTCTTCCGGCAAGTATTGGTTTTCGATTGGAAGCATCTCCATCAGGTCAAGATATTCCTCCTCGGTAAGGAATTCCAACCTCTGAACCTTACGGGTTGAATTAGAATCATGAGGGAATTCCTTTCCTTCCAAAAGACCTGGTTGGATGATTATATAGCGCTCATAATATATTATGGTGTCAAGTTTCTTTGCTGGTATTCCTAACAGTGCTCCAATTTTATTGGGCAAAGACCTGAAATACCAAATATGTGCTACGGGAACCACGAGTTTAATATGACCCATACGCTCACGGCGTACTTTTTTCTCGGTCACTTCAACACCGCAATGGTCGCAAGTGATGTTCTTGTATCTTATCCGTTTGTATTTTCCGCAATGGCACTCCCAATCTTTTACAGGGCCGAATATTTTTTCGCAGAACAAGCCATTCGGTTCGGGCTTATATGTCCTGTAGTTTATGGTTTCGGGTTTTACAACTTCGCCGTGCGAACGGTTAAAAATCGCGTCTGGCGAAGCTATACTGACCGTGATGCTGGAAAAATTGCTATTAAGTGTGTTATTAGCCATAATTATATAAGATATTTCGTAGCGTTATTATTATTTTGTTCCGTTATCACTAACCACATTGCCATCTGCATCCTTGAATGTAAGTTCAAGACACAAACCACGCAATTCGTTTATCAACACGTTAAACGATTCAGGAAGACCAGGTGTAGGCATGTTGTCGCCTTTCACTATTGCCTCGTAAGCCTTGGCACGGCCTGTAACGTCGTCAGACTTGACTGTCAGGATTTCCTGCAGTACATTGCTGGCTCCATGTGCCTCAAGTGCCCAAACCTCCATTTCTCCGAAACGTTGGCCTCCGAATTGAGCCTTACCTCCAAGAGGCTGTTGTGTAATGAGTGAATATGGGCCTATCGAGCGGGCATGCATCTTATCGTCAACCATGTGGTGAAGTTTAAGCATATAGATATAGCCCACTGTTGCCTCTTGGTCGAACGGCTCGCCTGTCCCACCATCATAAAGTTGGATTCGTCCATTTTCGGGCAAGCCAGCCTTCTTCATATAATTGTTTATCTCTTCCAAAGTCGCTCCATCAAAAATAGGTGTTGCGAACTTCAAGCCAAGTTTCTTTCCTGCCCAACCGAGAACAGTTTCGTAAATCTGTCCCAAGTTCATACGTGAAGGCACGCCCAAAGGATTAAGGACTATGTCAACAGGTGTACCGTCAGCGAGGAATGGCATATCCTCAGGGCGAACTATCATTGACACAATACCCTTGTTACCGTGGCGACCTGCCATCTTGTCGCCAATCATAAGCTTACGTTTCTTGGCAACATACACCTTGGCCATCTGGACTATGCCATTGGGAAGTTCATCGCCTACGCTGGCAACATACTTCTCGCGGTTGTAACGGCCTTGTATCTCTTTATATTTGGCTGAATAGTTGTCAATCAAGCCAATTATGAGTTTATTTATCTTGTCATCAGTAGTCCATTTGGAAGGGTTCACCGAATTGTAGTCGATGTCGAAGAGAGACTTGGTTGTAAATTTGGCCTTCTTGGGTATGAGGTTCTCCTTGAAATTGTTGTAAACACCATTTGAGCTGTGACCATTCAACAAGGTCATAAGTTTCTCGACAAGGGTGTTTTTGAGTTCTGTCAACACTTTCTCTGCTTCGGCATCTATGCGTGCCATATCTTCTTTATCCTTAGCTCTGGACTTGCGGTCTTTTTGGAGACGTGAGAAGAGGCGTTTGCCAATAACCACGCCTTTCATTGAAGGGCCAGCTTTAAGTGAAGCATTCTTGACATCACCGGCCTTGTCGCCAAAGATGGCACGAAGAAGTTTTTCCTCAGGTGAAGGGTCGCTTTCACCTTTAGGTGTAATCTTACCAATGAGGATGTCACCCTCAATGACTTCGGCACCAACTCTTATAATACCATGTTCGTCAAGGTCTTTTGTTGCATCAGCACTGACATTAGGTATATCGTTGGTAAGTTCTTCCATGCCGCGTTTAGTGTCACGGACTTCAAGTGTGAACTCTTCAACATGTATTGAAGTGAAGAGGTCTTCACGCACTATCTTTTCTGAAATCACGATGGCATCCTCATAGTTATAACCTTTCCAAGGCATGAATGCCACCATAAGGTTTCTACCCAAAGCAAGATCGCCACCTTGAGTACCATAGCCTTCGGTCAATATCTGACCCTTGGTTACGCGTTCACCTTTACGTACTATAGGTTTAATGTTGACACTTGTGCTTTGGTTTGTTCTTACATATTTAGTAAGGGTATAAGTCTTTTCGTCGCCGTCAAAGCTGATGAGACGATCTTCGTCTGTGCGGTCGTATTTGACTATTATCTTTGTTGAATCGACAAACACCACTTCTCCATCGCCTTCGGCAGAGATAAGCACGCGTGAGTCACGAGCCACAGCATGTTCTATACCTGTACCAACAATTGGGCTTTCCGGATTCATCAAAGGCACAGCCTGACGCATCATGTTCGAACCCATCAAGGCACGATTGGCGTCGTCATGCTCAAGGAACGGAATCAAGGAAGCGGCTATAGAGGCTATCTGGTTTGGAGCAACATCAACAAGGTTGATTTGTTCAGGACTTACAATAGGATAATCAGCTATATAGCGTGCCTTTATCTCTTTTTCGATAAAATGCCCATTATCGTCCATTGGAGTGACAGCTTGGGCTATTATCTTGTTCTCTTCCTGTTCTGCAGTAAGATATGCAGGTTCTTTTGAAAAATCAACAGTGCCGTTAACGACTTCACGATATGGTGTTTCGATAAATCCCAAATCATTAACTTTAGCAAACACGCATAGCGACGAGATAAGACCGATGTTTGGTCCTTCAGGTGTTTCAATTGTACATAGACGTCCATAGTGAGTGTAGTGAACGTCACGCACTTCGAAACCTGCTCTTTCACGTGACAGACCTCCAGGGCCCAAGGCCGAGATTCTTCTCTTGTGTGTAACCTCCGACAGTGGGTTGGTTTGGTCCATAAACTGCGAGAGCTGGTTTGTTCCAAAGAAAGAGTTGATAACAGACGACATCGACTTGGCGTTGATAAGGTCAGCAGGCGTAAACACTTCATTGTCACGCACATTCATACGTTCACGTATTGTACGAGCCATACGAGCGAGGCCAACACCAAACTGTGCATAAAGTTGTTCGCCGACTGTGCGGATACGACGGTTGCTAAGGTGGTCAATATCGTCAACCTCAACCTTGCCGCTAATAAGTTCAACAAGGTACTTGATTATTGCGATGATGTCTTCCTTGGTTAGTACTCTAACATCGGGATTGGTATCCAGATTAAGCTTACGGTTAATGCGGTAACGTCCAACCAGTCCAAGGTCATAGCGTTTGTCTGAGAAGAACAACTTGTCTATAATGCTTCGTGCCGTTTCTTCGTCAGGAGCCTCGGCATTACGCAACTGACGATAGATATACTCGACAGCGTCTTTTTCCGAGTTGCAGGTATCCTTGCTAAGAGTGTTGAATATCACAGAGTAGTCGGACACTTTCTCATCACCATCGGATCCTACTTCACGGTGCAAAAGAATCGTTTTTGCTCCCGAGTCTAAAATTTTCTGAATATGCTCTTCCTCAATCTCAACGTCACGGTCAACTACTATTTCATTACGTTCAAGAGAAACGCATTCACCGGTATCCTCGTTCACAAAGTCTTCAAAATACGTATGGAGAACTCTTGCAGCAAGTTTTCTGCCAATCACTCGCTTTAGTCCTGCTTTGCTTACCTTCACCTCATCTGCCAAGTCAAAAAGGTCGAGAATTTCCTTGTCGGTCTCAAACCCGATGGCGCGAAGCAGCGTCGTGATAGGCAATTTTTTCTTTCTGTCAATGTAAGCATACATGACATTATTTATGTCTGTAGAAAATTCCATCCAAGCTCCCTTGAAAGGGATGATACGTGCTGAATAGAGCAAAGTGCCGTTGGCATGCTGTCCTTGACCGAAGAACACGCCAGGTGAACGGTGAAGTTGAGAAACAACAACACGTTCGGCGCCATTGATGACGAAAGTGCCACGAGGAGTCATATAAGGGATGAGTCCCAAATAGGTATCCTGCACTACAGTCTCAAAGTCTTCGTGGTCATCGACAGTGCAGGAAAGGCGAAGTTTTGCCTTTAATGGTACACTATAAGTCAGCCCACGCTCAATGCACTCTTCAATAGAATAGCGAGGTGCATCGATGAAATAATCTAAGAACTCTAATTTAAAGTTATTTCTTGCATCAGTAATGGGAAAGTTTTCGGAAAACACCTTATAAAGGCCTTCGTCTTTACGGTTTCCGGGGTTGGTCCCTATTTGAAAGAAACTCTTGAACGACTCGAGTTGAATATCGAGGAAGTCTGGGTATTCGCAAGGGTTCTTTATAGATGCAAAGCTTATTCTTTCTGTTGTATTTTGTGCCAAGGTGATAAAGTTTTAAATAAATGGAACTAGTGAACGATAAATATGAGGACAAGGATTCCGATTGCTCAGATTGAGAATAGGCACACAAACCTCAGTTCCATTTTTAAGTAGGAACTGAGGTTGAATGCCACATTTTATTGCGGAAAAATGAATCCTATTATTTGATTTCAACTTCTGCACCTGCTCCTTCAAGTTGAGCTTTGAGTGCATTGGCTTCATCTTTGCTCACGCCTTCCTTGATTGCTTTAGGAGCTGCGTCAACCAATTCCTTGGCTTCTTTCAGGCCGAGGCTTGTGAGTTCTTTCACAAGCTTTACAACTTCCAATTTCTTAGCACCTGCCGATTTGAGGATGACATCGAAAGAAGTTTTTTCTTCAGCGGCAGCAGCGCCACCTTCAGCGCCAGGAGCAGCAGCAACTGCAACAGCTGCAGCAGCAGGTTCAATACCGTATTCTTCTTTCAAAATGGTAGCGAGTTCATTTACTTCTTTTACAGTAAGATTCACTAATTGTTCAGCAAAAGCTTTTAAATCTGCCATTTTATTCTAATTTTTAAAGTTTTACAATTTATTGATTATTAATTTTGAATGTCGGACCCATTCGTTTATTTATTCCGATTTCTTTGATAAAGTCTCAAGCACGCCTGAAAGCTTCTGTCCACCTGACTGTAGAGAGCCAATAACATTCTTTATTGGCGACTGCAGCAGTGAAATCACCTCGGCAATCAAATCGTTCTTCGACTTGAGGTTTACGAGGGTGTCAAGCATATCGTCTCCGATATAACCACACTCTTCAATGTAAGCACCCTTCAATATGGGACGGTCGCAGGTTTTGCGGAAATTCTTTATCAATTTGGCTGGTGCATTACCAGTCTCGCAAAACATAACTGCCGTTGACCCCTTAAGAGCACCCGTAAGATCGCCATATTCCTTATCCATCTTGTCCATAGCTTTACGGAGCAAGGTGTTTTTGGCTACAATCATCTTTATGCCGCTATTGAAGCACTGCCTTCTCAACTGACTTGTTTTCTCGGCATCCAAACCTGATACGTCTGTCAGATAGAAGTTAGGGCAGGCTTGAAGTTCAGCATATAGGGAGTCTATAACTACTTGTTTAACTTCTTTTTTCATGTCAAAACTTCCTTTCATTTAGATTGTTGTTATTGACTTGACATCAATTTGAACGCCTGGGCTCATTGTGCTGGAAATATAGATACTTTTTATATAAGTACCTTTAGCAGCGGCTGGTTTCAGTTTGATGACTGTCTGGATAAGTTCTTTAGCGTTGTCGTAAATCTTCTCTGGTGCAAAGCTCACTTTAGCAACACCGGCATTGATGATACCATACTTGTCAACCTTGAAGTCTATCTTACCGGCTTTCACTTCTTGAACAGCTTTTGCCACATCCATAGTCACTGTACCTGTTTTGGGGTTAGGCATAAGGCCACGAGGACCAAGTATTCTACCTATCGCACCAACTTTAGGCATGATGTTAGGTGTAGTAATCACAACGTCAATATCTGTCCATCCTTCTTTAATCTTTTGGATGTACTCGTCCAGACCTACATAATCGGCACCTGCATCCAGGGCTTCCTGAGCTTTGTCAGGGTTGCAGAGTACCAGAACACGGACGACCTTACCAGTTCCATGAGGCAGCGTAACCGAACCGCGAACCATTTGATTGGCTTTGCGGGGGTCAACGCCCAAACGGATGTTAAGGTCAACCGAAGCGTCAAACTTAGTGTAAGTAATCTGTTTTACGATATCAACAGCCTCGTTCAAGGAGTAACTTTTGCTTTTGTCGAACTTAGCCAAAGCTTCTTTTTGTTGTTTTGTAACTTTTGCCATTTGAATTACTATTTCTTGTTCTACAAATGCATTTAGACATTAGTCTTTTTTCAAAGGTGATTCGCCAGTAATCTTCACACCCATGCTACGAGCTGTACCAGCAACCATTGACATTGCTGACTCTACCTTGAAGCAATTCAAGTCTTTCATCTTATCAGTCGCTATCTGGCGCACTTGATCCCATGTCAGAGAACCGACTTTTTGACGGTTAGGCTCTGAAGAGCCTTTTGCCAACTTAGCGACTTCTTTGATTGAAACTGCCACAGGAGAAGCCTTGATTATAAAATCAAAAGACTTGTCCTTATACACAGTAATAATAACAGGCAAAACTTTACCTGCTTGGTCTTGTGTACGGGCATTGAACTGCTTACAGAACTCCATGATGTTGACACCTTTTGAACCCAATGCTGGGCCAACAGGTGGTGAAGGATTTGCGGCTCCTCCTTTAATCTGCAGCTTAATAAATCCGCTTACTTCTTTTGCCATTGTTTTGTCTTAATTAGAAGTTAGTTAGGAAAATATAGGTTCACACAGCTATCATTCCAATTTTACTTGGAAATAACTCAACTCAAGAGGTGTTTTGCGACCGAATATCTTGACGGCAACTTTGAGTTTTTTCTTCTCTTCGTTGACCTCCTCTATTATGCCGCTAAAACTCTTAAAGGGACCTTCGTTAACAATAACCGATTGGCCTACCATATACGACAAGTCTGGTGTCTCACCGTTTTCGCGCGACTCATCCATCTTACCTAAGATACGACGGACTTCAGCAGGGCGGATGGGATCAGCCTTTCCGTTGGTACTTAAAAAACCGAGAACATTGGGGACGCTTCTCACGAGATGTTCCACTTCACCTTCCATAATAGCTTCTACGAGGACATAACCCGGGAAATAGTTCCTTTCTTTTGAAACCTTCTTGCCGTTTTTTACCTCATAGTACTTTTCGGTGGGAATAAGAACTTGTGAGATTTTGTCCTGCATATCAGGCCGATGAGACAATTCGGTTTCAAGGTATTCCTTAACCTTTTTTTCCTTACCGCTTATCGCCTTGACGACATACCATCTCGGTGTTTTTACTTCATCGCTCATTGTAAATGTCTGTCTATAATTGAATTTATCCAGCTAATGCTCACCAAGTTCAAGATGACTTGTTAGAACAGCTTATAGAAGAATTCCAACAAATGTTGAAAAGAATAATCCATCAAGAATACCACCAAAGCGATAATCAGGGAAGCAATGGACACCACTAACACGCTACTTTGCAACTCTTTCCAAGTTGGCCAAGACACTTTATCTTTCAACTCGGTATAGCAGCCGTTTACGTAATCAACTATTTTCATCTTTCTGAACTTTTCTCATTATTAAGCACGGGCGGAAAGGCTCGAACTCTCGACTCTCGGTTTTGGAGACCGATGCTCTACCAACTGAGCTACGCCCGTATAAAGGGAGGCTTTCGGGCCTCCCAAATTATTTACCAAATTAATCGTCAATGATTTCAATCACCTGACCAGAGCCTACGGTACGGCCACCTTCACGGATGGCGAAACGAAGACCTTTGTCCATAGCGATGTCAGAAATAAGCTGAACGTCAATAGTAACGTGGTCGCCAGGCATCACCATTTCCATTCCTTCTGGGAGGCTGATTTCACCGGTAACATCAGTGGTTCTGAAATAGAATTGAGGACGATATTTATTTCTGAAAGGAGTGTGACGGCCACCTTCTTCTTTTGAAAGAACGTAAACCTGACCTTTGAAGTGGTGATAAGGCTTCACTGAGCCTGGCTTAGCGATTACCATACCACGACGGATTTCGTCTTTATCTATACCACGGAGGAGGAGACCTGCATTGTCGCCAGCTTCACCTTCGTCAAGGAGTTTGCGGAACATCTCAACACCGGTAACAACTGACTTGAGTTTTTCAGCACCCATACCGAGTATTTCAACAGGGTCGCCAACTTTTATTATACCAGTCTCAATACGACCAGTAGCAACGGTACCGCGGCCTGTGATTGAGAAAACGTCCTCGATAGGCATAAGGAAAGGCTTATCAACAGCGCGTTCTGGCTCAGGGATCCAGTTGTCGCAAGCATCCATCAACTCGTCTATCTTGCCAACCCAATTTGGGTCATCGTTCAAGGCACCAAGTGCAGAACCGCGGATGATAGGAGTATTATCGGCGTCGAACTCATATTTGCTAAGGAGGTCACGGATTTCCATTTCAACAAGTTCGAGAAGTTCTTCGTCATCAACGAGGTCAACTTTGTTGAGGAACACAACAAGTCTTGGCACACCAACCTGGCGAGCGAGAAGGATGTGCTCGCGGGTTTGAGGCATAGGACCGTCAGTAGCGGCCACAACGATAATAGCACCATCCATTTGGGCGGCACCAGTAACCATGTTTTTCACATAGTCGGGGTGACCAGGGCAGTCGACGTGTGCATAGTGACGTTTCTCTGTTTGATACTCAACGTGAGCAGTATTGATAGTGATACCTCTTTCTTTCTCTTCAGGTGCGGAGTCGATTGAATCGAAGGATTTCACTTCAGACAGACCTTTTTTTGCGAGGTGCAGTGTGATAGCTGCAGTCAAAGTGGTCTTGCCGTGGTCAACGTGGCCAATAGTACCAATGTTGACGTGTGGTTTGGTTCTTTCGAATTTTTCTTTTGCCATTTTAGTTCTATTTTATTATTTAAGGTTATTATTAAAACTGAGCCGATGGGGAGAATTGAACTCCCGACCCCTTTCTTACCAAGGAAGTGCTCTACCGCT
>JAZLGA010000085.1:0-4928 GCA_045616045.1 Bacteroidales bacterium
TGGGGGAAGTTGTGCACTGCAACCTCAAAAAAAGCCACTCCGCAACCACATCACGACTTTTCAACAACCCAGAACGTGCGCATCGAATGTAAACACTCCTTCTCGAATTAGCAAATTTTTATTCTGCGGAATTTAGGTATATTAAAAAAATGATGCTATGGTTTGCCTATTTTGATGTAGTTATTTTTTGTAATAGACAGCGGCAACCTTCGTTTATGTCATGCCATGTGGCGTCAAAGTCACGTGTGTACCATGGGTCCGCAACGTCGCCTGGACGCATGGTGTAGTCCATAAGGAGCGATGTCTTGCCCAACGGGTCGTTGCCTACAATGTATTTCAGATTCCGCAGGTTGTTCCCGTCCATTGCTATTATCATGTCGAAGTGCTGGTAGTCGGCTGTTGTCATTTGTCGTGCCGTCTTTCCTTCACAACTTATGCCGTGACTGTCAAGCATGTGCTTTACTGGTGGATAAACAGGATTTCCAATCTCTTCGGTTGACGTGGCTGCCGATGCTATTTCAAATTTTTCGGACAAGCCTTCTTGTCTAACGATGTCTTTCATTACAAATTCTGCCATTGGACTCCGGCAAATGTTTCCGTGGCAGATAAAGAGGATTTTTATTTTCATCGCAAGTGGTGATTATGATTTTTTCTGTTTAGTTTTTATGAATTCTTCGATCAAACCCCAGCAATCTTCTGCTGTTTTGTGGTCTTTGAGCCTTGTCTCCAGCGGGCAGCGTCCGTTGCCGGTTCTGTTTATTATGTAAGGTGCAAGGGTCTTGTATTCCACTTTTATGCCGGCTTGCTTCAATAGGTTGTAGGCATCCTGGCTTATGACTGTTGCGTGAAGCATTGCCACCTTGCCCAAAACCATTATCGCTGCGGCACCTTTGCCCACCACTTTGTCGGCTATCTCGCTGCCATTGAGCAGATCGGGGGTATGGGTGTAAACCTCATACAAGTCTTTCACTCCTTTTTGTTTGAAAATGTGAATCTCACCGTCTTTTCTGATGACACACGAAAGGTTCTCTCTGTCAAGAAGGTTAACAAGCTCTTTCATGATTCTAATTTGTGTATTGAATATCAATTACTTCCAATAAGTCGTCCTTGACTGTGAATTTCACTTCCATTTTGGCGAATGGAAGTGTGTAAACTCGTTTCGGGTCGTCGTGGTATTGCGGTCGCGGGTCGTTGGCTAGGACTTGGGCAAGCCCGTCGAGAATGTTGACAGGAATATGTTCTTTCATGTTTTCGTCAATATTGACTTTCAACAGTCTTTCGGAGGCTTGTGGTGCGAAGCCCGATGTGGCTTCTGTTATGCAGTCGGCATAGGGCAGATAGGGTTTTATGTCGTAGATGGGAGTGCCGTCCATCAGGTCGGCTCCGCTCACGATGAGTAATGGACCGTCGTTTTTGTCGTTCTTTATTCTTTCCAGTCTCACGCACGACAATCCTATCGGGTTGGGACGGAACGGGGATCGTGTGGCGAAGACTCCTTTTCTGGTGTTGCCTCCCAAACGTGGCGGACGCACTGTTGGCGACCAGGTGTCGCGTTTGGCCTCCGAGAACTCCCATATCAGCCAGATGTGCGAGAACTCCTCTAACCCGCGCAGTGCCTCGGCGTTTCTGTATTCGGACTCAAACACGATACGTCCCTTTAGCGCATCGGCAATGCCGCTTTGTCTTGGGATGCCGAACTTGGTTGGGAAGTCGGTGTGTATGTGGGCTATGGCTTTCATTTTTTTTAGTTAGGAGTTTAGAGTTAAGAGTAATGAGTTGACACGTTTTCAAGGCTTTAAGTCATATTCACATTTCTGTGTCAACTAAACAAATCAACAACTAAACAAATCAACAACCTTTAGATCATTGCCTTGGCAATAAATCAACACTCTATCACAAACTGCATGGTGCTCCGGCTACCTTGTTTTACGAAGATTTTCTTTCCGGCAAGGTGTTTCTCATCAATGCCGTCGCGATAATGTCTAATGGTAAATAGGCAAAGGTCGTCGTTGTATCTTATTTTGAAGTTCTCGGAAAGGGCTTGCATAAGCATAGCCATCTTGTCGTTGTCTCTGTCGAAGCAGAACGAGAGCATAAGGGCAGAGGTCTGTATCATGTTGGTGTTGATGTGAAGTTCGTCGCATACGCGGAAAATGACTTGCAGGTTGTGTTCGTCCATAAACGAGAAGTCGCGTGGAGTTATACTGACAAGGGTTTGCTTTTCTTTTACTATGAAAGATGGGACATTGTTGTCGTCGGTGGGATTGTTGTCGATGACCGTCGGTTTCGTGTCGGGATTTATAAAAGAATGCACATTCAACACTATCTTTTTGTTTTGTAGCGGCTTGATTGTCTTGGGATGTATGATAGTTGCACCATAATAAGCCAATTCTATTGCTTCTTGATAAGATATGTGTGGTATTTTGACTGTGTCTTTGAATCGTTTGGGGTCGGCGTTGAGAAGTCCATCAACGTCTTTCCATATTGTCACTTCGTCGGCATCGAGGCAATTGGCAAAGATGGCTGCAGTGAAGTCGGAGCCTTCACGGCCGAGTGTTGTGCTGTGTTTGCCGTTCTCAAGGCTGCCTATGAAGCCTTGTGTGAGACAAACCAGGCCGCGAATGTGTTCGTCGTTGAGTTTTGTTATCCTAAGTCTTGTTTCGTCCCAGTTGGGTGATGCTGCGCGAAATGTGTCGTCAGTGATGACATATTTACGGGCATCGAGCCAACGTGTGGGAATGTCACAGTGGTTCAGATATTCGGCTATGATAGTTGTCGAGATGAGTTCTCCGTAGCATACGGTCTGGTCGTAATGGTAGTCGTAGGGCAGGTCGGGCTGGCACAGTTTGTCGTAAAGTTCAAGAAACAAGTTCGCCACCGACTCGAACACGGGATGGCTTGAGTCGTTGTCGAAGAGGTCGACTAGGATCCGCTCGTGATATTCTGTCGTGGCCTTCATGGCATCGATGCCGAGGTCGCCGTTGTGAGAGCGGAACTCGCTTAGTATGGCTTCGAGGGTGTTGGTGGTCTTGCCCATGGCCGAGACAACGAGCATGATGTCCTCGTCTTTATGTGCGGCTACTATGTTTTTCAGGTTGCGAACGGCGGCAGCGTCTTTAACCGATGCTCCGCCGAATTTATATATTTTCTTGATCATTCGCTTTTGTTTTGCAACTGCAAATGTAATAAAAAATGTGTTTTAAGGATTATTTCTGCTTCCATACATAAAAATATTAATGGCTAGACTGTTTTATGTTGCTTTAAGATATTTTTTGCTAACAAGGAATACTAATATTTGATGAGACAACCATTTGAAATTTAAATAATTCACTTACAGTTGTTTAAAACAGTATTTTCACGTAATTCCAATGTTTTTTAGCCGAATTTTCACAAAATCACTAAGTTGTTGGTTTCCAATGTAAAAATCAATATTGCTTAATATGATTTCAATATGTTGTAATTAAGCCAGGCGCTTAAAGTGTCTCAATATCTTCTTTGCCCAATCTTGTATATCTTGAAATCAAATCGATATCCATTCCGTCTTGTTTCATTCTTTTGGCAGTTTGGACAAGGTTTTTGTGCACAATCGATTCATTGACCACCTTTTCGCTTTCTACCCATTCCGACCAATTGGTATTTGTCATGTAATCATTTACTTGGTCTCGGAGGGGCGAAGATTGTCTTCTATCACGAACTTTACTTCATCGGCGTTGATTCTATAATAGTCGTGGACAAGAACGTGCCGCATTCTCATAATGGAATCCCATGGCGTTTCAGGATGGCTGTCGCGGAATGCTTTTGTCAGATGATATGCTGCTTCACCTATAATCTCAATGCTTTTTATGATTCCGTAATAGACAATGCTATTTTGTTAAGTTCGTCTAACGACATATTCTGAGCACTATTCAAAATCTTGTCGATAGCCTCCAAAATATGTTCAAGTCGGTTTTTGTCTTTAATTGGCTCTCTCATAGATAAGTTGTTTGTTGTGGTTGGCACTTTCAACGGCAAAAGGCAGTAGCGTTCCGTCTTCAACAATGTCAACAGGGCGGTTGAGGAGTTTTTCCAAGTCGCATATCATTGAAGCGTGTTTCAGTAGGCTTAATCTTGCATTCTTGTCATAAACGACAAGCAGGTCAACGTCGCTGAGCGGTGTTTCCTCACCTCTTGCAAAAGACCCGAAAAGCCAAGCCTTCACTATCGGCTGTGTTTTGAAGTATTCGGCGATTATATGTGTTAGAAGTGTTTTGGGCATGGTGAATGCAATTTTGTTCACAATGCAGATATACGAAAAAAAGTGTTTCTGAGAGAAAAAATGCTGTTTTTATGAAAAATTATATATATATTTGCTCGTTCTAACGCGGCTTTGTGCCGTGACATGTTAATTACGAAGCGTTATGCTTCCTTGTACTTGAGAATGTAGGAAGTTTTCAAAGTATTGCAAGGGGAGAGTGGCGGTTCCGCGCTATAGGCGTGGGCTGTTTTATTACATTTGTAATACAGGTCTTTCCTACAACCTTCAAGTACAGTGTGAAACATACAGTTCCACGCTTCTTTTTTTTGGATTTAGACCTTCGAGGTGCTGAGGAGATTGATTTGACAATGACAACATATTTTGAAGGAAACATTTCTGACGAAACACTGAGAGTGACTGATTCTTTTGTGAGTTTTGGTGATATCTATATCCGATTGTGTTTTCCTGATTTAGGTTGACTCGGTTTTACTGATTAATACTGATATAAATTGACTTTTTGATGTTAATCCTGGGATGAGTTTACCATCCGAGCCTTATCCCTGTCAGTGGTTGACTGGAGGCCGTAGGCCGGAAGGAGACCACTGACAGTCTGTCAAAGGTAAACCTTTTTCAGTGATGTCCGTCATATTCCTGGATTTTATTGCCAACAGCCTGCGGCTTGTCCATTTCATGT
>JAZLGA010000086.1:0-2198 GCA_045616045.1 Bacteroidales bacterium
CGTAGCTGAGGCGTTCCACGTCGCCATCGGGTTGGATGACGGCGGCAAGGCTGCCCTGGTGGTCCTTCAAGGTGTAGTACATGGCTTCTTCTCCGTTGCTTGAGGTGACAAAGATAGCGAAAAGTCCGTTGGCTGCGGTGAGATGAGCGAAAAAAATCATGGGAGGCTCGGCGGCCTCCCATTAGCAATGTTGCGCAATCTCCTACAATCCCAATGTGTCAGGAACTTTAACGTAGGGGTATTCACAAGTTTTGTACTTCTTCCGACCAAACTTGCTGTAGCCAATGACTTCTTTTTTACTCATTACCAATGCGTTTCCTTTGAAAAATAGTTTTTCATTGTTATGAATTCTCAAATAACAATCACGATAATAGACACGATACATATAGCCCATTTTAGGTGGACTTACAATTCGCATTCCGTTGGGATCTGAAATGTCTATCAAAGAAGTGCGTTCTCTTCTAAAGATGGCCATTCCACAACTGTCTGTTTTAACCAAAGAGTCATATTGTTCGTCATAAATGGAAAGAACTGTATAATTGCTTATAGGCTTTCCTGTTGACAAACGAATGATTTCTATGACAATAGAATCATCGTCAATGTCAGATTCTAATACTCGAATAAAGCAAGAATCATCCTCGCATGGTACAACGCTATTTAAAATCACAAAGTTGCCACATAATGACCATGTGCCTTTTGTGGGATAAACATCCATATCATTCAAGTCTTTATGTTCCAGATAAGTACAAGAATGGTATGTGCCATCTGTTTTAAGGACCAGGGTGTCGCTTTCCAAGATTTCATCTTGATGTCCAACTTGATTAAACACATAGGTTCCACATATATTTCTATCATAAATATTCTGACTCATATATTGACTTGTATGGCATGAAGAAACCAAACATGCAAAAAAGATAGTAAGGCTTGCCAGAATTTTATCGAATGTCTTTTTGCCAACCATGGTATAAATAAATAGGATTCTTGTTGAAATCAAAACTCATTTTATTTGCTTCTTTAATCAAATTATATGGAAGCGCAGGATTATCATGTGCACAATTCTGTATTGTTTGATTCATTTCAAAATAACCTTTACTCCATAAAAGGGGATATGCATTTCGGATTCCGTCGAAATTCAAGGTTTTCCCGAACATGCCCTGTCTTTCAAAGGCTTCAACCTCGTCCAAAAAGTCATATCCAAAGCAATTCACCACATCACCTCGTAAATCGAACCCCAATTTCCCATTCATATATTGGTCGGCGTGTTTGAGTTCGTGGGACAACGACTCGATATCCGTCCATTCACCTGCACCAAAATTCACGTCAAACTCGCCTGTTTCTCTATTGTATTTAAAGTTACCTCCACTGGCCCCGTTTGTAGCATTTTCTCCCGTTCTAATACAGAAGATTTCCTCTGCATCTTCCAATCGAATTAGCTCATTTTGTACGGCTTTGTATTTCTCATCAGAAAACACTATATCCCTATAAGCCTTGTATGCAGCAGATTCTTCTTCGCCAAACGGTTCAATTATCGGAATTTCTTGTCCCAAGGCTTCATCGGTATTGAATGAGATGCCATTGTCATTACTACTTTCGCTAAAAACAAGAGAGAAGTTCCAGTAAAGTGAACAAGACCCTCTCACCACATACCCGCTCGGGTCGGTAAACCGCAGCGGGTTGTTGAAGCAGTAGGAATAGCGGTTGTAGGCTTGGGAGTTGTGTTCCTGCTGGATGACGATGTCGGGCGAGAGCATGCGGCCCACGGCAGGGTCGTACATGCGGCCGTTCATGTTGATGAGGCCGAAGCCGTCGTAGTGCTCGTGCAGGGTGAAGCCGCGGTCGAAGGTTGCAGTGGAGAGATTGTCGTAGCCGAAGCCCGTGGGGTTGCGGCGGGGGCCCCAGGCATCGTAGCTGAGGCGTTCCACGTCGCCATCGGGTTGGATGACGGCGGCAAGGCTGCCCTGGTGGTCCTTCATGGTGTAGTACATGGCTTCTTCTCCGTTGCTTGAGGTGACAAAGATAGCGAAAAGTCCGTTGGCTGCGGTGAGATGAGAGAAAAAAAATTATTGCTGTCCGCTAAAACAAAAAAGTCGGCGGAAATCCATCCGCGATGCCAGTAGATAGGCGTTGTGGATGTTTTTTCATAAAAGTAAGCCCCCCCTAGTCAAACAGAGAGAGCGAAGGCGGCGGATTTTCCTGCT
>JAZLGA010000087.1:0-5738 GCA_045616045.1 Bacteroidales bacterium
GTGACCAACGAGTATGTCCGCGCCCAAAAGATCACCACGGGCGCCAATCACAAGACCCTCTGGAAGGTGCTCAGCAATGCCCAGCTCATCACTACGGGCGAGCGTAACTGGAACACCAAAATCGCCGATCAGAAGCACTGATTTTTTCTTTTTATTTCCCCCACATCCGCGGCCTCAGAAATTCTTCTGTGGTCTTTTTTTTGTGTCCCTATCTTTGAAAAATGAACCTTCGTTTTCGATAATCACTGCTCATGGAGCAGATTTCCGCTCGTTTATTTGGAGATGTCGGGGAAAAACATCATCTTTGCGGCAGAAATAATAAACAGAAAACAATGTGTACAATTAATCTGACAATGAGCGATTCTTTGATCGAGGCGGTACGTCCTACATTCAAGACCAGAGAAGCTGTAAACAAATGGTTACAGGAACAGGCGAATCTGCTCCTGCAGCAGGTTGTTGAGCGCCAGCAGGCTGCTTCTCAGTCAAAAGCTCAGAAATATGATATGAGCGTATTTGACTGCTTCAGTGGAGAATTTGGCGGTGACCGCGATGCTCACGAAATTGCAGATGAACTTCATGCCTCAAGAAAGTTTACTCACGATATTTCTGCTCTTAAATGAAATACCTTCTTGACACGAATGCTGTCATCTGTATGATGAAACGTCAGCATGGCATCCAGCAACGTATCCTGGAAGCAGGTATCGATCAATGTGCCGTCAGTGAAATCACCCTTGCAGAGTTGTATGTGGGTTTCTACAAAGGCAAGGATGAAAGACAAAGGCGAGAAGTAGAAGCCGTAAAACAATTATTTACCATTCTTCCTATATCTCCTGCTATAGAGCAGTATGCTCAATGCAGAGCAGAACTTGAATTGTCTGGCAATCGTATTGATGACTTTGATATGCTCATCGGCTGTACTGCTGCTTATCATAATTTAGTCATTGTGACGCATAATAGTAAGCATTTCAACCGAATAAAAGGTGTCATGACTGAAGACTGGGAAATATAAAACCAAGAGAGAAACATCGCAAACACCGCGTGTTTCTCTCTTGGTTTTTTTACCCCGCCATTTCCCCCAAATTTCTTTTTATTTCCTTTTATTTCCTTTTATTTCCCCGAAGTTCGCGGCCGCAGAAAAAAACTTCTGTTGCCATTTTTTTTTGCCCTATCTTTGCAGCGTCAATCAGACAAACAACCGGACCCGCCCGGGAGATCCGTTGTGACAATTATTGCCCTAAAATCAGCCGTCGCGATTTCGTCTGGACTTATTATTGATCGTGGCATATCTGTCACAGTACCGCGATAGATATGCCACGCCCTAAAATCAGCCGTCACGATTTCGTCTGGACCTATTATTGATCAAGGCATCCTCTTTTGAGTACGCGATTCTACTTCTTTCTTTTCCCCCATATAAAAGACGTCAAGCAGATGATCCCCGTGAGTACTACAGTGAGAAAGATCTGATGCTCATCGATAAAACTGACTATCTGATCTCGGCCTGCACATGGCAATAGAGAGCCATACCGCACAGCACGACGGCGACCACTTTCACCGCCCAATGCCCGCGTTTGCCCGCCATGATGGCCACAATGGCAACGACCAGCGCGATTGCCATCAATAGAATTGCATAAGAGAACCAGCTCATAACTTTAAGTTTACGCTGCAAATATAGCAATTATTCTTATAATGTCTGCTCATTTTTTGCTTGAAGAAACGATTTTTTGATAGATAAAGTGTGAAACATTCATTTTTCGGCCATATTATTTTGTTATAGAAAAACTTTTGTCTATATTTGCAGCATCTTAATGAGCCATCAACGGATGGAATCCCTCATTTCGACTTTATTAGTAAACAAGCGTTATGCTTATCTTGTAAATGGAAACCTGAGAAATTTCTATAAATGAACAAAGATAGCATAGCATGCTCCATACGCGTGGGGCTGCTATAACTATATCTGTTCATTGGGCAATCTCAGGGCCTCCATTACGATATAGCTGGCAGTTCCACGCTCTTTTTGTGTAATGTGAAAAACAAGGCCAAGGATCTTGTGCGACTTTTGGGAACTGGAGGAGCAATCTTAAAAATCAATGAAGAAAAAGACGTATTCTATCCCGAAAATGGAGGTAATAGATCTCCCTAGTCAGGATATTATTGCCACAAGTGGTGGTACTACTGTGGAAAATCCATTTGGACATGCAGAAGAAGAGGAATGGTAACTTTAATTCTTATATTAATATGAAGTATCAGCATTATACATTAGGCCTTGCTTTGGCCGCTTTAGTTTGCTCTTGCAATAATGAAGAAATATTAGAAACAAAAGCATCGTTTTCTATAGAGGATTTGATTGTAAATCTTAATGTTGAAAACCCTCAAGATATAACCGATACTCGTGCAATTAAAACTGGATGGGCAGAAAACGATCGTTTATATATGTGGTTTGACGGACGACCAAATAATGGGCAAAACCCGGACTTAGTGCTTGAATATCATCTTAAGATTAATGGCAATGATGATAAATGGGAACCAGTGTCTGATGTGTCCTTATCAGGCAACGCACCTCAAGCAGCGGGTAAGGTATGGGCATATTACGAGAGCCATAATACAGGAACTGTGTTTAGCTACGAAACTGCAACTGTTCCTGCTCACGATGAATATACTGAGCCATATACTATCTCTGCAATTCCAATGGTTGCATTTGCTTGTCATCAAGATTATACTTATTCAGATAATACTATAACTGCAACCCTTCATTGGTACACTCGTAATGATTACGAAAATGAAATGAAATCTTACGGTGGTGAGGATGGCTGGTCTTCATATCCATGGGAAAACTTGCCAGATAACTCTGCGGCAAAATGGTTGTCTGGTGTTGGATATACAAACATTCAGGTTGTGATTCATGGAATGAACGCTTCAGAGAAAGCTAGGAAATGGGCCTTGAAGTGCCCTCAATTCAATAATATTATGAGCGTTTATCCTGGATGGTGGAGCACTGGCTTGAATAGATATACACTCAATGTCCCTAATGCAGATGGTCCTGCTTTCTATTTTAAGAATGATTCTCGAGAATATGGAAATTGGGATTATGAATTTATGTTAATGGATATCACAGATCCTGAAAATCCTGTTTATTATAAATATATTGCAGAGAATAAAACCTGGGATTCAAGATTTGATTATTTCCGTGGTATTAAATTAGTTTTCGAAAAATTTACACAAGTGGTTAATCCATAAATGTTAATAACAGAAAAAGGACGACTCTTCCGAGTCGCCCTTTTTTGAAACTATTCTATCATTTGAGTAACTATTACTATGTCACTTTGAGTTGGCTGACAACTAGAATATAGTTGTGTACATACGAATTGTGTTTTCACTGGTAGGAGGGTATAGGCGCTGGAAGCCTTTTCGCTCATAGAATGTGTCGGCACGGTATTCGTCTTTCAGGTAAAGAGCATCAACGGTTACAAAAGTATAGTCGCCTTTTTCTCTTACTGTTTTGACTTCATCTGAACATCTTTTTCAGACAAAGAATCTGTAGAAATACGAATCAACTGCTCGCGAATCTCACGAGCAACCGAACCTTTAACTGGCTTACGAGAAGAAGTGAATCTTAATAGGATGCGTTAACGCTCAATGATCGTGCAGTTTTTCCAGAGAGGGTTTTGTTGGAATTTTTCGGCCATACCGGGTTTGACGATCAGTTGGCCATTGAAGGTTGAGAAATTGGCGGGTTCGATGATGATATTGGGGTTATCGATGCTGATGGTTTGTAGCTGGAGGCAGCCGGAGAAGGCGCCAACGGCAATCTTTTCTACTGAGGCAGGGAGGTGGACGGTGAGCAGATTCTGGCACTCATAGAATGCATACGACCCAATCTGACTCAGGGTGTTAGGTAAGAAAAGTTCTTTGATGTTGGCTCGCACAAAGGCGTAGGGCTTGAGGGCGGTGATGCCGTCGGGCAGGGTGAGCGTGGCCACTAAAGAGTCAAGACTAAACATCATCGGATCTTTGCGCAGATTCCTGAAAATATTATGCGCCATAGCCAACGGATTGGAATACATCGACTCAAAATTAATATCGCACCACTGCTTAAGGTCGCGAATATCAATGACTTCCATCTGCTCGCATCCCTGAAAGGCGGCATCGCCTATGGTGCGAACATTCTCATTGACGATGAAGCCGCAGATCATGGAGTTGAGGAACGCTTCCTTGCCGATGTGGGTCACCAGATCGCCCAGATAGCCAAGTCGGTTGTTGGTCAACTGATTGCCTTCGTGTCCGATCCTGAGAGTGGAGTTGGCAAAGGCGCGTTCGCCGATGCTCTCTATTGAGCAACATGAGTTGTAGATGAAGCTATCTCCGTATTTGTAGTTGAAGTTCTCGAAGGCGCTCTTGCCGATGTGTGTGATGCTGCAAGGCAGTAGGATGATGTTGACTTCATCGCACCCGAAAAACGCAGAATCGCCGATGGCCGTGACCTGATATTGCACGCCTTTGACCTTGATGGTTTCTGGGATGACAATGTCGTTGTAGTACTCTGTGCGGCTGCGACCCGGCACGATTCTGCGGTAGGTGACCGAGGCGGTTTTTTCTTCCTTGTTGAGGTTGTAATACACGTCGTCACGAAGCACGTCGTAGGCAAAGGCGGTGCTGCAGGTGAGTGCGAGGAGCAGGAGTGCGAGGTATTTCATTGGGTGCATGGTTGTGATTACTGGCTGCAAATATAGTGATATAATGCGATAGCACCAAATTTTTATGGGTGTAATTGTGGCGAATAGGCTTTTCGGTTGATAACTTGTGCACAAAGGAGAGGAGTTATCAACAATCGGGTGTTGATAACTATTGAAAAGCGGTCGTTATAAATAAATAATGTAGAAAAGCGACGAAAAATTTGGATTTGTCGGCAAAAAGTTGTATATTTGCCGCGCTTATATACCATTAATAGACATGGAAAAGCTGTTTATCCTTACCAAAGAATAACATAACACATTACTATAACATCTATAACAATGAAGAAAATTGCATTTTTAGCTCTCGCTGCATTGGCTTTTGCGGCGTGTAGCAAACAGGCCCCTGTTTCTTCGGATCTTGCATTGAACGATCTGGAATACTTTGAGGCGAGGGGTGTGAATGTCCTTGTTTACAGCAACACATTCAACGGTGGTTTCAACGATGAGAAGAACTCAGGCCTTGAGATCATCCACCACGGCGTGCGTACCGTGCAGGGTGGTGCTGTTCGATTGAACAAGACCCCTGAGCAGTGGGACCTCGTGCCTTTCACCACCGAGCGTAAGGTCGATGCTGAGAACAACAGCGTGGAGGTAGGCCTCCGCTATGAGGATTATGACTTTGACTCACGTCTGGTCGTAACCGGTAAGGGCGATTCGTTTGAGGTCAGCGTCTATCTCGACAAGCCAGTGCCAGAGTTTCTGGCTGGTAAGGCTGGTTTTAACCTCGAGTTCCTCCCTGCAGAATATTGGCAGAAGACTTACCTGATGGACGGTAAGCTCGCCCGCCTCTCTCGCTACACCGCTCCTGAGACACAGGCAGTGCCAAACAGCGAGAAGCCACGTCAGTATAAGGGCTTCAAGACATACGATGACCGCGGCACCAACGAGTTCGTCGATCCATTGCCATTGGCTACCGGTAAGACCCTCGTGCTGGCTCCTGAATCGCCAGAGCGCACCATCACCGTCACTTCTTCTGACGTCGATCTTGAGCTTTACGATGGCCGCGTA